>JAUJLY010000286.1 GCA_030447145.1 Thermomicrobiales bacterium | reverse complement strand
CGAGGTTAGATCCATCGGGCGCACCGGATCGCTGGAGATCGAAGATGATCTCTGTGATATTGGAGCTGGACACTTGGCCCATCAGTGAATCGGCGCTTGCGCCAGACAAGGACACGGTCTCGTCGTTCCCGGCCCGTTCTGTGGGCGGTGCCGGTGCAACCTTGGTGACGTTGTAGCCACTGTCAGCCAAGGTCGTGACCCGGGCGGGAATCTCATCGAACTCGACCAGACGATAGGGACCTGATTCATCAAGGATGTCGCCATACCCGTTCACCAGCCCAGGGTCCTCACCCTCTGGCACTGTCACCACGTAGAGATCGAGCGTCTCGCGCTCGTCCTGTACGAGTTCGATTTCAGCATCTGCATCCAGCAACGACACCTGCTCGGGAGTCGCAACCACCCAGGCGATCTCGTCTCCAGCAAAAGACGGGCGATTGCCCGTCTCGTCCATCAGCCTCGACAGGTTGTCAGCCTGGACCCGTATCAGGCATTGGCCCGAACACTCCCGGGCGAGAGGACTCTCCGCCACATCACCGTCCTCTCCCACCTGCGCACCCGGTGTGCCGTCCTGATCCTCGCCGCCGAGCTGGTTATCACCGCCACGACGAACCTCCGGCGTCTCTGTCGGCTCCTCAATGGATGCCTCAGTCGGAGTCGGCGCTTCCGGGGTGCCCCCGATGTCCACACCGGGCACGATCTCCTGCGTGGGAACCGGAGTATTGATCAGTTCGTCGACCTGCTGTTGGTCATCACCCCCAAGCAGGCGGGTAAGCAGGAAGATCAGAAGCAGCACGACTAGCACAGCGACGATAGCCAAAGCCAGCAGCGACCTACCTGGCCCATCGCCATCGCCAGAGCCCATCAGCCCCTGCCACCAGGCGCCATTGCCACCATCATCGCCGCCGTCGCCGGCAGAGGGCGCTCGCCCGCCTTCATCATCCGGCCGTCCAACAAACCGTCGACTCGAAGGACTTGCAACTGTCACATCCTCGCCGGTATTTTCCCGAAGACTGTCGCGCCAATAGCGGGAGGGCCGCTCCCGCCGGGGTGAAGAAGATCGAGGGAGCGGCGTCGGGCCTTGCTGTTCCGTGGGACCGCCAGCATCGGCATCTTGACGCACTCCCTTGAACCGGTCAGCGGAGGAGCGCACGGAGCGGGAGACAAAAGCACCAAAATCCGTTCGATCGCCACTACCGCCCTCGGAGGGGGAAGGTTTCGCATTCTCCCTCGAGTCGCCGGGCTTCGCCGAATAGGTCCGCCGCGAAACGGTATTGTCCTGGTGATCGTCCTGGGATTTCGGTGGCACCGGTAGTTCCTCACACACGCAGAAGGGAGCTGGTCACGAATGACATCCCTGTATTGCCAAGCCTAGCAAACCGGAACGCAGCGTGGCGAGATATCCGTTCGCCGGATACGTGCGATCGGCCAGCATCAGAGCTGAGCGAGGTCAGTCTCCAGCAATTCCTCGCAAATCGCTCGCAGTCCACTCGCCGTCTGCCCGAGAATCGCATGTCCGGATTCCGTTGTCGCGTTGGTGGAGTTCCCGGTCGCGCCACTCTCTGTCAGTTTGTGCATCATCACCGGCAACGTTCCTCCCACCGCCGAGAGAATCGTCTTGCGTCGCTGGATCGAGGAATTCAGTTGCTGAGGACCAAGACGGTCACGATCGACCAGATCCGGCCGGATGGCAAGGACTGCCGAAGCCTCGTCCCCTCCACCGTGGCCAATTGCTTCTTTACCCAGGATCTCCCGGGCGGCATTGGCCAGCAGTGTGTAGGCGTAAACAGAGACAACCAGCGGCACACCAAGCTCCCGCTTGGCTCGCTCTGCGGCGATAGCCAGTGCCGGATTGTTTCCTCCGTGCGTATTGACGAGGACGAGCCGCTTTACCCCCTGCCGATACAGGGAGTCAACCTGATCGAGGACGAGCGAGATCAGCGTCTCTTCGCGGAGTGTCACCGTGCCAGGTCGCCCCTGGTGATGCCAGGACACCCCCCATGGGACGACCGGCATGACGGCAACCCGAGGGGCAAGCAACGCTCCCGCCAGTGCGCAGAGAACCTGCGCTGTCAGCGCGTCCGTTGACACCGGCAATGCGGGGCCATGCTGCTCGTGAGCGCCAACCGGAATCAGCACCATTTCTATGGACTGAAGGAGTTCGCCTGTCTGTGGTGATGTCAGGTTCGCGAGCAGGATCGGTTCCGCTGCCTCCCGGTTTTGCGGCTGTGGCGTTTGGTCACTCTGTCGATGGATGCCGGACATGGTTGTTCCTCCTGCGCTGTGATGTCTCCGGATGTCCAGTGTCATGGATCTGTAACGGGCTGAGTAAAATTATCCACCTCGCCTGCAACAACCACCGGAGCATAATAAGGATGTCAGACACTGGTCGCGAGAGTGGTGCTCGAAATCGCTGGAAAGGAAAGGGATATGTACAACCGCGTTATTGTCCCGCTCGATGGCTCTGCCCTCGCTGAGGAAGCGCTGTCCCAGGCATGGAAACTCGCCACGGCGATGAATATCCCCCTCCACATCGTCCGGGTCGTTGATACATACCGGGTCCAGGCGGTACCGGCAACGGGCATGGCACTCGATTACTCGATGCTGGCGGAATTGGCGGAGGAGGAGTTCGAGGACGCTCGCTCCTATATTGAGGACCAGATCGGGAAGCTTTCGGCGGAGGGTCTGACCGTCACCGGAGAGGTCCTGCATGGACCCATCGCGCAGCAGATCGTCAATTCGGCCAACGAGGGAGATGTGATTGTCACGTCCTCTCATGGCCGAACCGGCATCAAGCGCTGGTTCCTGGGCAGCGTCGCCGAGGAAGTCATGCGCCGCGCCGCCTGCCCGGTGCTCCTGCACCGCGCCAGCACAGCAGGCAAGCAGGGCGATCAGTAGCACCCAAGAGTGATTACAACGGAGATGCCGCCTGGAAGCTCGACCGGAGTCCGGGTGCATCTACTCAATTGCTTCAGGAGATGAACACATCCCGGTTGTCCCCAATGCATCCTTCAGCCATCTGTTGACGGATGGCAATGGGTATGCGAAGAGTAAGGCGTCGAGCACGGTCGGCCCAATCATGCTTTTCACCCCTGGAGACATCAGAGTTGGGAGGCTGCAATATCCGACTCTCGCTGGCCTTCGCCTGTCGAAATATTGCGGGCCGTTGAGAAAATGCGCGGAAAAGCGCCGGGACCACATGTCGAGCAAAAACAGCCCATCTCTCAGAACAGGCAGCCCCAGCGAGGACGATGCCGGTCCCGGCTCCAAATCAGGTGGCCTCTCGCGGGGATTTGCTGCACTCAAATACCGCAACTACCGACTCTTCTTCACGGGCCAGTTGATCTCCGTCACTGGAACCTGGATGCAATCCCTCGCCCAGTCCTGGCTCGTGGTGGATCGACTGGACGCATCCGCTTTCCAACTCGGTCTGGTCAATGTCTTCCAGTTCGGGCCGGTCCTGCTCCTTGGTATTCCTGCCGGTGTCGTTGCCGACAAGATCCCGAAGCGAAACCTGATGGTGGTCACTCAGGTGATCTTCGGCATCCTGGCGGCGGCTCTCTCCTATCTCGTCTTCACCGGACAGGTTGAGTTGTGGCATGTCTATCTTCTCGCCGGCTTCTTCGGGGTCACCAACGCCTTTGATATGCCCGCCCGCCAGGCCTTCGTCTCCGAGATGGTTGACAAGGAAGCGCTGATGAACGCCATTGCGCTCAACTCGGCGATGTTCAACACGGGACGAATCCTCGGCCCGGCTGTTGCCGGGGTGATCCTCGCGGCCTTTGGCCCCGCCGTCTGCTTCGCCGTGAATGCCGTCTCCTACCTGGCGGTCATCGCCGGCCTGTTGATGATGAGGATTACGAAGGTCATTCAGGCAACCACCGGATCGGCTGGCGAACAGCTGCGCGAGGGCATCCGATTTGTCCGAAACACGGCGGAAATCATGCGGCCAATCACGCTTGTTGCTTTCGTGGGTACCTTTGGCATGGCGTATAACGTCTGGCTGCCGCTCCTCGTAACCAACAGTTTCAAGGCGGATGCGGGGATCTTCGGACTGCTCTTTTCCTCCATGGGGGCCGGATCACTGATCGGTGCCCTCTCGATCGCATTCTCCGGGAAGAAACCCAGTCGCGTCCGCATGCTCGTCGCTGCCATTGCGCTCGGCATCGTGATCCTGGCGCTTGCCGTCACCGCATCAATCCCGCTTCCCGTCGGCGTCGCCATGTTGCTGCTCGCCAGCTCAGGCTTCGCCGCCAGCAACGCCATGGCTATGGCGAATACGATCGTGCAAACAACGGCACCCGATGAGCTTCGTGGCCGCGTGATGGCGGTCTATTCCACCGTCTTCATGGGCAGCGTCCCCATCGGTGCGTTGATCGCCGGCACAGTCTCGGACCGGTTCAGCGTCATCACCTCTATGACGTTTGGCGGTACGATCGTGACCCTCGTCGCGATCACCCTCTTCTGGCTACAGCGTTCCCCGGGAGCACGAATAGCCG
>JAUJLY010000285.1 GCA_030447145.1 Thermomicrobiales bacterium | reverse complement strand
GGAGTGACGAAAAATCCCGACGGGCGATGGTGCTCGTCCGACTACCAGCATAAAGGAGCGAATTCATGCCGAAGTCCACGGTTTCGATCGATCATTCCCTCGGCCAGGAGGAGGCGCTCCAGCGCATCAAGGGAATGATGGGCAGCGTGAAGGAGAACTACGGTTCCCAGGTCTCCGACCTGCAGGAGGAATGGACCGACAACGGCGGCACGTTCTCGTTCAAGGCCATGGGCTTCAAAATCAGCGGCGATCTGGCCGTCACGGACTCCAAGGTGGTGATCGATGCCGAGTATCCATGGGCAGCAAAGCCGTTCCAGAGCACGATCGAGACGACGATCCGGGAGCGGGCAGAACGTCTGCTGAAGTAGGAGTCTAGCGATCAACGGTCCTTCCGTACCACGGGGAGGGCCGTTTTTCATTGTGTCCCATGCATGTTGTCGTAGCCCTGTACACGAGGTGCGGGGTCACGAAGAGCCGTTTTACTGGAGGCCATCCTCGGATAGACTGCGGGGAGCGCAATAAGGAGGTTTCCTCCCGCGAAACCCGAACAACAGGAATAGAGAATCCATGTCAGAAGAAACGAAAAATGACGGGCAGAAGCAGCCGGAATCCGAGCCGTTCACTCCGGATCCGGTGGCACGCGAACATGCGCTGAATGCTGGCGGCACCACGCTGAAGTACACGACCATCACGGGCCTGATGCCGATCAGGGACGACAAGGGCGAGCTGAAGGCGCGGCTCTTTTACACCGCCTATACGCTAAACGAGCCCGTGTCGCAGAGACCCCGCCCGTTGACGTTCACTTTCAACGGTGGGCCTGGTTCGGCATCGGTCTGGCTGCACATGGGAGGTCTCGCGCCGAAGCGGGTGGAGATGCTCGAAGACGGCGGCATGCCTCGTCCTCCGTTCAAATTGGTCGACAACGAGTACACATGGCTGACGGAGACCGATCTGGTCTTTATCGATCCCGTCGACACCGGATACAGCCGGGCGGTCGATGAGGATGCTGCCAAGGCCGCGAAGGACGTGAAGGGCGACATCGCTACGGTAGGCGAGTTCATTCGCCTCTACCTGTCCCGGAATGCGCGGTGGACATCGCCGCTCTTCCTCTGCGGTGAAAGCTACGGCACCTTCCGCTCAGCCGGTCTGGCCGGGTATCTGGTTGAGCGGGGCGTTGCCTTCAACGGCATCATCCTCATTAGCTCGATCCTTAACATGCAGACTGCCCGGTTCACCTTGGGCAATGACCTGCCGTACCAGCTTTTCCTGCCGACCTATGCGGCGACCGCCTGGTTCCACGACCGGGTGCCGAAAGACCTCAAGAAAAAAGACATTCGAGCATTTCTCAATGAGGTCGAGAAGTGGGTGGAGGAGGAGTACGTAGGCGCGCTATCGCTTGGCGACCGGCTTCCTGATGATCGCCGCAAGAAGA
Organism: Thermomicrobiales bacterium; assembly: GCA_030447145.1. Taxonomy (GTDB): domain Bacteria; phylum Chloroflexota; class Chloroflexia; order Thermomicrobiales; family UBA6265; genus UBA6265. Next base: position 3,090 of record JAUJLY010000285.1, on the reverse strand, counting down.
TCCTGGACGCGCTGGAGCGGTACACGGGCCTCTCACGCACCTACCTTGACCACACCAACCTGAGGATCAACATTCATCAGTTCACCAAGGAGCTTTGTCGCGACGAGAGGCGCACCGTGGGGCGTCTCGACAGCCGCTTCAAGGGAATGGACAAGGATGGGGTCGAGGACACACCGGAGTTCGATCCGAGCATGGCGGCGATTCGCCCGCCCTTTACTTCGGTGCTGAATACCTACTTCCGCACCGAGCTCGGGTATGAGAGCGATGTGGAGTACCACATCCTGCGGGGTCTGGAATGGAACTGGGGTGACGCAATGAGGGGATACTCCGATACGTCAGATGATCTTCGTGCTGCGTTCGCAAAGAATCCCTATATGAAGGTTTTTGTCGCTTCCGGCTATTACGATCTCGCGACGCCATACTATGCGACCGAATACACGCTCAGCCATATGAACCTTGATGCTGAGGTGCGTTCAAATATCCATGTCGAGGAATTCCCGACTGGCCACATGGTCTATATCGACTTCAAGGCGATGCTGCAGTTGAAGGAGACGGTCGCTTCATTCATCAACAGCGCGATTCACAGGTAGGTGGGCACCTTGCGGAGGTGACACGTAGGGCGGTATGTTTGCTGGTCCAGTCCCGGCCCGAGGTTCAATGTCCCTACGGTCGACTCGGGCGCCTGTAATGCCGCTTCGCGGAATCGGGCTGACACTGCTTCGCAGGTACAGCCCCTACACGCAGCCGGCGACGGCCACCGGCAATCCGCCCGTGACCGTTGCCGGTCGTATTAGGGGCTTGGGTCGCCGCCGAGGGAGCGGATCGTTTCCTCGCGCAGCCTGAGCATCTCCTCGCTCCACTCCACCGGGAAGGGTTCGCTCGGTGTCAGCGCCTTCAGGTTGTCAGGCAGGGCGTGGAGGTTCGTGAGAGCGTTCGAGCGGATCTCCTTGAGCTCCGGCATGCGGCGAACCACCTGGCCCTCCATCACCCATGGAGTCAGAAGTGCACGAGCGTTCTTTGGCGCGGGCTCCGTATTCAGAGTGATCAGGTCCCTCTCATAGTCACCGATGCGGTAGGGCATTTTACGTCCGGGCCACGTGCTCTTGCCTCCGGCCAGCTTGATCCGCGCCGGCGCGGCCCCATCGCCTTCGTACCAGACGAGCTTGTACACCGCGCCGATGACACCGCCGACGGTCCCGCTCTCGATGGTTCCCAGGCCCACACCGAGGTTGCCGCCCACACCGAATCCGTCGATCGGGGCACCGGCTCCCAACAACTCTGCGATTTTGTACTCGTCCATGTCTCCGCTGACGAGCACCTTCACCGTCTCCAGCCCCGCATCGTCCAGTTTTCGCCGGACCATACGGCTGTCCGCCTGGAGATCCCCACTATCGAGACGAACGGCCGAGAGCGTATGCCCGTGCGAAGCCTTGGCTTCCTGCGCCACGGTGATCGCGTGGTCGATGCCCGCGTCTACATCGTACGTATCGAGGAGCAGCGTGTGCGAGGGCAGGGATTCCGCCACTGTCCGGAAGGCGGTCAGCTCGTCAGGAAATGCTTGCACGAGTGCGTGCGGGATCGTTCCGGCAGAAGGGATGTCGTATTCCCTGGCGGCAGCGACAAAGGATGTGCTGTCGCAGCCTCCAATGTAGCCCGAGCGTGCCGCCAGAAATGGAGCATGAGCGCGGCGGAAGGCGAAATCGCTTACGGAGCGCCCGTTTGCCGCCAGGGTGATACGGGCGGCCTTGGTGGCCAGCAGGGTGGAGATGCCGATCGTCCGCAGGAGGCCGGATTCCAGCAGGAGGGCTTCGGCAAATGGCGCCGTTACGCGCAGGAGAGGCTCATTGGGGAATGCGATTTCCCCTTCGTCCATCGCATAGATCTCGCCGCGGAACCGGAGATCCGCGAGGTAATCAAGGAAACCCAGCTCGTAACCCTTGACCCGTTGAAGCCAGCCAAGGTCTTCCTCCGTATACCTGAAGGAGTCCAGGTAATCCAACGTCGGCTGCAGGCCGGCGAAGAGCATGAAGCCGCCGTCGAACGGTGCCCGCCTCGTATAGAGATCAAAGGTCGATTGGCCATTATGGTCCGATCTCCAGGCGATGTAGGCGGCGTCGACATGATAGAGATCGGTGAAGAGTCCTGTTCCCGATCGCTCATCCGGCCGACGGACGAGGTCTTGCTGATCCAGTTCGTCCGGCCGGGGATCGGCGACGAGCCCCTGATCAAAGTCAGTCATTCGCTTGCCGTTCCTGTCGAGACGCCCGCACCACCAGACGTCAACGCTCGGATGACCCGGATGCCGTTGCTGGCCAAGTGATAGAGGAAGACCTGGTGGAAGAAGTCCCTGGGGTGGGCTGAGCCAGGGCCAGTACCGGCATTCACCGGGATATCGAAGGTGTCGACTGCGTTTGCAGGAACGATCACCTCGAAATCATCCAAGCCGAGGGCATTGGCGCGAAGCCGGAGATGCATCGCGAGTTGATAGACGCAGAGGTCGGTGCAGTCACCGACGATGATTGCTCGGTTGAGGTCCTGGTGCTCATCCCACCACGCATCGAAGCCGGTCTCAATTGCGGGGTTCAGCGAATTCTTCTTGATCACCGTGAACGCCCCGGCGAAGGGCAGTGCGGCGAGCTCCGGGATCATCGCGGATTCCTCCGTACCGGCGATCGCGTGCGGCGGAAAGGCCCTGAACTCGGGGGTGTCCAGCGGGTGAGTGTCCTGAAGAAGGACGAAGTTGCGAATGCCATACTCCCAGCCACGGGTGAAGAGGTCGGTCACCGGCTCGACGAGCCCCCGCACCCGGGGCGACGCGAGCGGGCCACTGTGAACGAAACCGTTGATCAGGTCGGCTGAACAGAACGCCGCCTGCTCCGGTTCGGGGACGAGTTCGGCGAGCGACATCGGTTCGAGGGTAGTAAGCCATTCGTTCACGAACGACGGCGTATGCGACTGATTCTCGGGCATACAGTGGTCCCTCCGGATTGGACGATCTTTGCATCGAGCCTTGTTTTCGCACGGACGATACCTCCATGAGGCGCTTGACCCTCCTGCTACAGTGAAGGCGATGCAATTGAACCGGCAGTG
>JAUJLY010000284.1 GCA_030447145.1 Thermomicrobiales bacterium | reverse complement strand
GGCGCGCGCGGATCGCTGCCCTGCACGCCTTTGCCGGAGCGACCCTCATCTCGCTTCTCTTCGGACAGTTCTTCGCCTTCGCGTCGCAACAGCTCGCGGCGATGGGCGGCCTGGTCATCGAGCTCATCATCCTCGGCAGGGTCCGCTTCGCCCTGGCCGCCGAGATGTCGAAGCACTCCGAGCGGGTCGAGCGGGCCGGCACGGCTCACCCCGCTTCCGGAATCGGCCGGATCCTGTAGGATCCTCGATTCCGGGTGACGGCCAACGAAGGGTGATGGACGCGCCGGGCGAGTCAGCGGGGTCGACAGGCCGGATCCACCGGAGAGAACGAGGGAGTCCATGACGCAGCGAATCGGGATCATCGGCGGCACGGGGATCGAGCGCCCGGATCCGGACGCTGGCGAACGGATCGTCGATACGCCGTATGGTCAGGCCCGGGTCTGGGTCGGCGGGGATCATGCGGACGAGGTTGTCTTCGTCTCCCGCCACGGTGTCGAGCACGACATTCCCCCGCACCGCATCAACTATCGCGCGAACATCGACGCGCTCCGGCAACTTGGGGTCGACCGCGTGCTGGCGACCTTCGCCGTCGGCGGTATCGCGGACGACGTTCCGCCCGGGGCGGCGGTCGCGCTCGATCAACTGATCGACCTCACGCACGGCCGGGAGAGCACCTTTTTCGATGGCGGCGAGAGCGGCCTGCGGCACACCGTCTTTACGGAGCCGTTCTGCTCGTCGTTGCGGGCGGCGATCCTCGATCGGGCGGGCGGGCATGGCATCGCGATGCGCCCAACTGGAACCTACGCTTGCGCCAACGGGCCACGATTCGAGACGGCGGCGGAGATCCGGATGCTCCGCCTCTGGGGTGCGGATGTGGTGGGGATGACGGCGATGCCGGAGGCGGTGCTCGCCCGGGAACTGGAGATCCATTACGCCGGGATTGCGATCTCCGTGAACTGGGCGGCCGGGATCAGGGGCCCCCTGGCGCTGGACTTCGACGCCCTGAACACAATGCGGGCCCGCCTGCTACCGCTGATGCTCGATGTCCTCCGCACTACCAAACCGGCCGGGTGCTCCTGCTTCGAACCCAGCGCGTAGCACCCTTATCGATCCTTATTGGAGAGCATCGAATATTGGGGAACGGAAACTTTGAATGAACTCACTCATGCTCAGCTGACCGCTTATCGAGAAGGAGGTACCTTTTCCACAGAAATAAATGAATTTTATCAGTGATCCAAAAACGATGAGCCAACGGTTAGCGGAACCTTATTGTATATGCTCACGCTCTCCGGCTGGAATCGAGGCGAGACCATACGAGACTGGTAGATCCGGAGTCGTCCACCAGCCTTTCGGTGACCCCGAGAACCATGAGCGTCGCGTCAGGTGCCCCTCACAATCATCGGTTGGTCCCATTCCGAATTGCATCACTGCTGGCTCCGTACGCCCACCAAGTGGGGCGATCCCGCGCATGGGAGACCCATGCGCGGGATGAGTCAGCAACGCTCGGTCCGCACTGGTGATTAGCACAGCTTGAAGAATGTGGACCAGGTATTGGTGCCGGCGTACCCGATCACGGAATGCTCCACCTTCGCCCGGTACCAGACGCCACAGTGAGCCAAAGTAGCGTTGGTGTTGCCTACAAGAGACTGGGTGAACCTAGTGTACCGCCAAGACCTCGCCAAGATGTACCCGTTGGCGTTGGTGTACGCATAGAGCCGGACCATGACCGACTGATCGACAGCATACTCGCAGGCAGAGCCACCTCGGGCATACATGTAGTAGGACCCGTTTGATGCGTAGTACTTCACGTTCGCGCCCACCAAACATGGACCTGCGGCCGCGGCCTCCTGGGCCGGCATGGCGAAGGCCGCACCCAAGCTACCGGCGAGGATCAGGAAGGCCAGAATAAAGGTGCGGACGGCGGGAACGGTGGTGGTGATGGTGGTCATGACGGAATCCTTCTTGTTGGCCGATGGCTCTGGATGATAACGATACGATGGTCCCCTGACATCGATAAGCGCAGCCGCTGCCCCGGTCAGCTCGCATACCTAGAAAAGGGCATTTCCGGGACCGAGACGGGTTGCTGTCATGTCCTCACTATAAGGAGATGACGAGACCCGGTCCTCATCCAAAAGGACGAACTATTCCTATCATTTCGCAGGACTGGTCGTGCTCCTGGATCGTGCTGCAGCCGAAAACGAACACGGTCATCCCGAGCTGTGGGGATCCCGGCCCGCAGGAGACCCGAGCAGCAAGGAGCCGGTGGGAAATTTTCCACCGGCTCCTTGCCCTCTCCACTATCGCCAGTCATCGAACTCGGGTTCTTGAAGTTGGAGAGGCGTCGTCGGCGCGCCCCGATGTTGACTTGGTCCCTAGCAGATCCTTCCCCAGTAGTACACCGGGAGCGTCCCGAGCCTGAACGGATTGCTCGTGTTACTGGTCAACCGGAAGGAGTTGGTGTTGCCGTTGAAGAAATAGCAGTAGCCGTAGGTCCAGTAGTAGCCGTAATAGACGTAGTAGTCGTGACCCCGTGAAGCGACGAGGGCAAAGTTCCCGTACTGATCAGTGCCGACCGTAGAGATCTTCACCCAGCTGCTGCCGTTCCACCGCATGAGCGTGGCGAAAGGTCGACACCCTGAGGGTAGGCACTCCCTGACGTTCGAGATGGTTCCCCGGATGGTCATGTTCGTACCGTGGGAAGCCTCGACATCCCGGACGCCCACGCCGCTAATTCCCGGCAGGGCAACAAACAGCAGCGTGAGCACCATCGACAGAACGGCCAGCCGCGAGCGGAGAGACATCCCTTTCTGCTCACGTCGCTGGTCTTCGATTTCGTAACCGCTCGCCGGCTTCATATCGGCCTGAGAAGTGGTGGTCATCAACGGATTCACCGATATCCTCCCTCAGTGACACAGCAAGCTGCCCACCGTGAGCGGCACCCTGTGTCAACAGTTCCGGTTGCTTTCTGCACTCAGGATAAGATCCGCCAGAGGCTCCGTCCTCATCCAAATGGACGAACTTCTTCTCATCTCTTTGGAGGTGACGACATTCTGTTCAGTACAGAAGTCAGGCACTCTAACGCTTCCGAACACTGGGCGCGGCCAGATGCCTCCAATGGACGATGGAAGCACCTGGCTACACGGAAGCCCGGGCATTGAGCTCTATCGGCTTAGCACTGATAGAGAATCGACACCTGGTAATTGGCGTAAGTCGGGTTTGCCCAGTTGTAGTTCGGAGTGAAATAGACGGAGTTGACGCCGACTATAATCTTGCCACCATAGCTACAATCTGTACCATATTGCTTTCTGATCCGCAGTTGCAGAGTGTGGCCTCGACCCGCCGCGATGGCGTAACGACCATAGGTGTCGGTCGTCGTGGATCGCACGAGTTGATTTGCACTGTTGTAGAGGTAGACGTTCGCCCCGGCGAGGCGAGCACCGTTGGTGTTATAGATGACCCCTCGGATAGTGATCGCCCCCTGGTGATGGGCTTCAACCTCTGATGCGGTCTGTGGAGCTACGGCACCGAAGCTGACAACAAGAATGGCGAATGCAGTGATAAGGGCACGAATCGTAACTCCGGATTTCCCCGTTCCTACTGTTGTCACCTGAACCTCCGTCTACTTCCAGCAGAGCAACTTCTGGTGTCAACCTTTGCCGCCCTGTCATCGAAAACCGATGTCTTGAGCATAGAGCTGTGGAAACATCATGCCCTCAGCCGAAAGGACGAACTTTTTCTCATATCTTCGGATGAGGACTGGGGCCACTGTTTCGGCTATGGTGGAGTCATGAAACACTTCATCCGGGGGGTAGCAGTATGACTCCAACACCCCGTTATCTCCTCATCGCCAACGAATTGCCCCTCCAGCGAGAGGTTCTGGCAGGTGCGCTTCACGCGTTGCGGCCGGCAATCCCGGTACGCGTCGTTTCGCCGGTTGAGCTTGACGCCACGATCGCGTCGTTACGGCCTTGGCTCGTGATCAGCAATGCGTCGAGCAGGATCATCCACGAACTGGTTCCCGCCTGGATCATGCTCCACCCGGACGTCGGCGGTGAGGCCACGGTTGGGATGCGGGGAACGCACCAAGCCACGACGAATCCCACCTTCGAGGAGTTGCTCGGGTTCATCGACCAAGCATGGGCGACCGTCGACGAGTAACCAATCAGAGATTGGTGTGCGACGCGGCTCAGGTGAGGTCGAGGTCGACAACTCCGTGCCGGACGGCGAGGAGCGCAGCCTGCAGGCGCGAGGTGACGCCCAACTTGCGCAGGACCTGGGTCACATGTGTACGGACCGTGGTAATACTGAGACTCAAGCGGTCGGAGATTGTCTGGTTGTCGTGGCCGGCGGCAAGCTCTCGTAACACATCCAGCTCACGCGGCGTCAACTGGTCCAGCGCCCGCCGGGTCATGCCTGTAAGCGTCTGGTACCGGGCCGCCTGGTGGAGCAAGGCGACGGTATCGGCCGGCGACAGCAGCGGCTCGCCAGCGGCGGCCCGGCGAATCGCGGCCGCGATCGTCGC
>JAUJLY010000283.1 GCA_030447145.1 Thermomicrobiales bacterium | reverse complement strand
CGGTCCCCAGTCCACCCGCATCGCTCACCTCCCGTTTCCTCCAGACGATGTCAGTCCCAACGACAGTGAATGAGGTCTTCAATCTCTATGGGAACTATCCCTTCTCCATCTTCCCGAAACTGCTGGAATATCTGCTGACTTTCGTGCTGCCGGTCGCTTTTGTCGCATTCCTGCCTTCGACCCTCCTTCTGGACCGCGAGGACTCGTTGCATGTATCGCCGGCACTCGCCGCGATCGCCCCGCTCGTTGGGGTGCTGCTTTTCCTGATCGCATTGCGGATCTGGCGATGGCAGAGCCGGAACTACCAGAGCTCTGGACACTAGGGCAGGGTGAGCTTCACGGCGATTGGAGTTCGCCACGTTGTCGAGAACAGAATCTGGATGTTTCCATCAAAGACTAAGACTGTGTCAGCTGTCTTTGATGGCCTGTTGACAATGTGTCCCTTAAAGAGGCAATCTGTGAACTAGGGTCATGATCTTCATAGTCGATGTCGCCATCAGGGAGGCAGCCATGCCGACGCGACAAGGGGACCTTGCCTTACTCGACGACCAAGTAGCGCAGCGCCTGCTTCAATCAACCCTTCCGGCACGGTTTGCTTACAACTGGGATGATGGAACACTGCGCGTCGTGCCTATTGGGTTTCACTGGAATGGCACTGAGCTCGTGTTGGGCACGCCACCGGACGCGCCCAAGATGAAGGTTCTGGGCGACGGGACAAAAGTGGCGCTCACGATCGACAGCGACGCCATGCCCTACAAGGTGTTGCTGATTCGTGGCACGGTCCGGACCGACACCGTCGACGGGATCGCGCCCGAGTATGAGGCCATGACAGTACGGGTCATGGGAGAGGAGCAGGCGCGGGCCTGGCTGGAGAACATGCGTCCGATCTGCCCTCGGATGTCCCGCGTTTTCGTCACCCCAGAATGGGTCGGTATCCTCGACTTCGAAACGCGATTCCCGAGCGCCCTTGAACGGGCCGTGGAGCAAGCTCAGGTGCAGGGGTAGACGACCCGAATGCATGGGCCGACAGGCACAGGAGTCAAACGCCGCGCTGTTGTGCGGTCAGCATCATGGCGATCATCATATCAGTAGACCCGGGTTCGGGTTCGGTTCTGAGTGCGCGTGAACTGCTGGAGCAGTTCATCGAATGAGCAGTCGGTATGGGAGGATGGAGCATCAGGCTGCTGATGCCTCCTGTCCCATCGGGATCCCGCCCACGCACCGAGCGGGACCAGGGTGGTCGATACGTACGTCAGCGCAGTCGCGAAGCCTGGCCCGTACGTGATGCCTGCCCACGCCTCCTGGAGATAGGGCACGCCCCACAACCACATCACCACCATGCCCAGCGCGCCCAATACGAAGCCGAGGACCGTCCCCACTGAGCGCCGATTCCGCTCATACGGATTCACTTCAACATTGGCAACAGAAGGGTGAGTCCGCAGGTAGCGGGAGAGCTCACGCCGCGCCCGCTCCTCGTCGATCTCGGCGATGGAACGCCAGTCGGCGGCGGTGGCATTCCCCCTCGCCGAGCGCTCCCGGGCGACTTGCACGAGGTCATCAAGCAGGGATTGGATCTTTGGATTGGAGGGTGCCTGCGTCATGAGGATGTGTCTTTTCTCCCGGAGGTGTACCAGCCCCGTATGGCCAGCACGATCGGTATGACGAAGGAGAGCGCGAACAGCACGATGACAACGTTGTAAGGGCCTGAGTCACGCTCCAGCAGTCCCCCGATGATAGCCAGGGCAATAACGGAGATCAGCCCAATGCCCAAGCCCACCATGAAACCCTTGAAGGCGCCCCTGGCTTTGTCCCATATCGTTAGGTCTGTCCGATGGCTCTGCGGGGAATCGGCGCCGGGCTGTGCCGGCAATGGTTCGGCGGCTGCTTTTCCCGCTCGCTGCCGTTCCTCCCATGCAACGGCTGGATCGATCTCATCGAGCCGCTGCCAGTCCGCTTCTGTGTCCTCACCCCGCTGGTCTTGCCACCGGATCCAGGCTACCAGCGTTTCCACCAGCTTTGGCCTGACCCGGTCCGGCGCGAATCCGTACGCGCGTGTTACCTCGGCGAGCGCCTGATCCTAATCATGTCGATCCAGTTCCTCGTCACTGCGCAGCAGAATCGCCTCGACGTTTTGCGGGTCGAGTCGTAATGCGTACTGGATATGCTCGGACATCTCCCCGGCGGCATCCTGGTCCCCGGCCTTGGCCAACTCCCGGTAAGCGACGGCGAGCTGCGTGTGGATATTCGCGTTCTCCGGTGTCAGCCGGCACGCGTCCTTGAGAGACTGGATTGCGGCGTCAGTGAGACCCAGGTTGTAATAGGCCACGCCCAGGCCATAGTGTGCGGTGACGTCGTAGGGGTCGCTTCGCAGGTCCTTTTGGTATTCGCGAATCCGGTCGTCAATGACCGCCTTGTTGAGGGCCCGGGGGTCGATACGCGGATGATCGGTCTGGAGCACAAGGATGGAGCCACAGAAGCCGCACCAGTCATCACCAGGGGAGAAGGGTGCGCCGCACACCGGGCATTTAAGGGAAAGAATTGAAACCACTCAACAGACCTCACAACGTCCCTGACGACGATACCGGGGTGCAAGGCCCTCCCCGGCAACTTGGGTCAGGCGGTAATCAAGTCCAGCACGTGTTCCCAGATGCGGATCATCGCCAGCGTATCCAGATGGCAATAGGTGCGGAGCGCCTCGATGACTTCCGCGCGCTCCTGCTCCGGAACGGTGTCAATATCGTCCACCATGCACTGGGTCCAGTGCTCCGACGCCGCACCACCATTGCCGATCTCCAGCTCATCGTAACCAAGGTCCGGCGCGGCGACTGGCAACACGGCCTTCAGGCTCCAGCGGCCACCAAATTCCGGGTGGACCCACCATCCCTTGCTGACGACGTCCGCGAGGTCGACCATCCGCCGGTTGATGTGATCCAGGAAGGGCGCGTGCTCGGGCAGCAGCGCGGCCATCTCCCGGTTGCGACTCTCCTCGAAAGCCTTGTTCCAGACAATCACGCTGCCGGTGTCGCCCACATGGTTCCGGAGATTGAGCACCAGATCGGGGATCGGGTTCTCCCCACGCTCAGTACACATGTGCTCATAGTGCTTGGTGGCACCATCTTCCTCGACGACGTGCAGGGAATACTGAAAAGGCACCTGCTGTTGCGGGGTAAAACCCTCCCACAAGGGGATCGGCTGCTGAAACGTCTCATAATCGAGGAAATAGAGCGGGTAGCGGAGAGTCCGAAACAGGGCTTCGATGCGATCTCTCTGGATCACCTGGAGGCCGGTCCTTGAGAGCTCCACCTGGCGCTTTTGCTTCGGCGAGAGCGGCAAATCGTCGGGCCAGTCGACCAGGTGGATGATTCCACGGTCGATCGCCGGTAACAGCGTGGATTGTTGAATACCCGTGATGTGGTAGATCGTGTCCTGTGCCGGGATATTCGGGTGGAAGTAGGCAAAGAGTTCGCAGCGGTTGGCGCGGGTCTTTCGGTCGCAATCACAGTCGGCCGCTCGCGATCGGTCCTGCAGGCAGGCGAGAGCGGCGTCGATTCCCGCCCGCGTTCCATTTCGCACCTTGCGCGCGAACGTGGAGATATCCGTCAGCGCGAGGACCTCCTCTGGCCGCACATCGCTGTTGCGTCGGTAGTACTTGTTGACATGGAGCAATGAGCTGCGCGAGATGGGGACGCCCGCCTCCTCGAACACTATTGTCTGGAAGGTCACCTCGGGGAGATGTTTCTTGACGGCACCATTGGGTTTTGCGGGGTCGGCGGCGAAGCTCTTGATCTCGATCAGGTGCCAGCCGGTCTCCTCGCGGATCAGGACATCGGCCCGCGCATGGAGGCCGCGCCCGGTGATAACAGTCGCCTGGAAGATGATGTCGGCGCCGGCCGTCATCGCATCCCGGGTGCGGGCTGCATCCTCGTCATCGTCTCCGGTGGCCATCAGGAGACCGTCCGGGAAGAGAGTCCTGGCTAATGTCTCGACCGTGTCTTCGGCGATCTGCTTGCGGCGGGAAATCGTGTCCTTGGGAGGGGTCAGTTCCGGCTGATGCATGATCGCCCAGGAATAACCTGCACATGTCAGCCAATTGAGATAATCCGATGTCGAAACCACTACCGTACCGTCGCGCACTCTGTGTCCTGTCACCTGCTTACTGCCGAGTCCCAATGCGTTCCCAGGAAAGTATAGACCGTCTGTACAACGAGGTCGGCAGGCCGCGGGCACCCATCACTCTATCTCTGGTGATGGAGATATCCCGCTCACGTCGCAGCCGGGCAGTTGCCCGCTGGCCAGGGATGAACTCCACCGGGAGCTCGTCGTAGTGTAGCTGTAGCAGGGGATAGAGGAATCTCCGGCAGGCCCACTCCTCCTCGCCCTGCTCCAGAAGAAATATGAATTCGGCTGGGGTAACGATATGCAGATTGTCGATACGACCAAGGACAAGCAGGTCCTTGTCGCCAGTGACGAGCACGTCGACATTATCGAGCAGGCTATGCACGATGATGTAATCGTCGGTGGAATCACGAGTTAGGTTCGGGATTT
>JAUJLY010000282.1 GCA_030447145.1 Thermomicrobiales bacterium | reverse complement strand
CACCAACGGTTTGGTTAGGGACGAGTCTGCTGTACGGGCATCCAGGGTAGGCCGGAATCTGGTCCATTTTGGCCGGCGCCTCCGCGAGGCAGGGCTGGCGGTTGGGTCCGGGCAGATCATCAGCCTTTTTGAGGCTTTGGAGTCCGTAACTCTCGATCGGCGCGACGACGTCTACCACGCGGCGAAGGCGGTGCTGATTACCCGCCCGGAGCAGATACCCGCGTTCGACGTCGAGTTCTCGCGGTTCTGGAAGGATCTCCTGTCCCGTGCTCCCATGCTCTTGGAGGAGTATCTGCAGGATGACGAGGAATCCATCGGCGCGCCCAGGAAACCTTCCGACGCTACGGACGATCCCCAGGGTAAACAGGGCGAGGCAAGTAGCTCATCCGATAAAACAATGCTTGCCATTGAAGGCACCGACGATGCCACCGATGACAGCAACGCGGAGGACTTCGAGGCACCACCGGAGGATGTGCTGATCTTCAGCGCCCGGGACGCCTTCCGGAAGAAGGACTTCTCGCAATACACCCCGGAAGAGATCGCCGAAGCCAGGCGAATCATGTCGAAGATGCACTGGAAACTTGGTACACGCCAGACCCGGCGCAAGGAGCGGGCGATTCGCGGGGAGTTCATCGATCACCGTGCCATGCTCCGATCGGCGTTGCGGCAGGGTGGCGTGCCGCTGGAGCTGAAATGGCGCAGACGCAAGGAAAAGATGCGTCCGCTGGTGCTTATCTGCGACATCTCAGGATCCATGGATCGCTACTCCCGACTGCTGCTGCAATTCGTGCACACGCTTGAAGCCGGGCTCGATTCCGTTGAGGTCTTCGTCTTCGGCACCCGCCTGACACGAATCACACGCGAGCTTCGCAAGCGCGACGTTGACCAGGCAATCACCGATGTGGTCAATGCCGTCGATGACTGGTCGGGCGGCACGCGGATCGGTGAGGCGATACGGGATTTCAATTTTACGTGGAGTCGTCGTGTGCTGCGATCCAATGCGACAGTCGTGCTCATCAGCGACGGCTGGGATCGTGGCGATCCCTACCTTCTCGGAACGGAGATGGCCAGGCTCCAGCGGTCGTGTCGCCGGCTTATCTGGCTCAACCCCCTCTTGGGCGCGCCGGGATACCAACCGCTCACCCAAGGCATTCGGGTGGCGTTGCCGTCCGTTGACTATTTCCTGCCAGTGCATAATCTAAGGAGCCTGGAGGCCTTGGCTCAGCTGCTGAGCGCGCTGGACGATCAGCCACCGTTGCGGCGCCAACAAGGGGCCGAGGCATTCCGGCATTGAGCCGTGCTTGGAAAGGAACATACTCGTGAGCGAATGGCTACCAGAGATTGACGAGTGGAAGAGGGACGGCAAACAGGTTGCCCTCGCCACCGTCACAAAGATTGAGGGCTCTGCGCCGAGACCCGTCGGTGCACGCCTCGCGGTGACTCAAGAGGGTGAGATGGCCGGCTCGGTAAGCGGCGGGTGCGTTGAGAACGCCGTTGTGCTGGAGGCGCAACAGGTGCTCAAAACCGGCACACCGAGGCTGCTTCGGTATGGCATCTCGGACGAGATGGCGTGGGATGTTGGCCTCGCATGTGGTGGCACGATTGAGGTCTTTGTCGAGCCAATGGAGGCCCCTGAATGAGTCGTCCCGGGTTCGAGCAGGTGCGCGAACTGGTCGACCAGGGTATCCCTGTTGCAGTCGCGACGATCATCCGGGGGGAAGGCCTCGGGTCAAAGATGATCGTCATGCGGGACACCGTCGAGGGATCGCTGGGCCCTCGCGATCTCGATGATCAGGTCGCTTCCGACGGGCGCGAATTGCTTGCGGCCGAGCGATCCGAGACGCGCAGCTATGGTGAGCGGGAGATTTTTCTCGACGTCTACCCGCTGCCACCGCACCTGGTGATTTTTGGCGCCGTGCATGTGGCTCAGGCGCTCTCCAACTTCGCCCAGGCGCTGGGTTTCCAGATTACGGTGGTCGACGCGCGCCGGGCACTGGCCACCCGGAAGCGCTTTCCCAATGTTGAGAAGCTCATCACTTTGTGGCCCGACGACGCCTACCAGCAGTTGACTATTGGTCCGAATACGTGGATTGCAATCCTGACGCATGATCCCAAATTCGACGAACCGGCATTGCTTGGCGCGCTCAAAACCGATGCTCGTTACATCGGCGCAATAGGGAGCCGCAAGACAAATCTGGATCGGCGAGAGCGCCTCAGTGCCGCCGGTGTGAGCGACGAGGATCTTGCACGTGTCCGGGGACCGATCGGTCTCGATATCGGAGGTAAAACTCCGGAGGAGATGGCTATCGCCATCCTGGCCGAGATGATCGCCGTACGCTATGGGCGGAGCGGTGGCTATCTTGTCCATTCGAAGGGCAACATTCGCGGGGATGCCGGGTGAGCCGGATTGTCGGAATCGTGCTGGCGGCGGGCATGTCGCGCCGTCTCGGACGGCCAAAGCAGCTCCTCATGCTGAATGGGACACCTCTCATCGCGCACGTCGTCGATCGAGCGCTGGCGTCTACCCTGGATGAGGTGATCCTCATCACCGGTGCACATGGTGCAGATGTGCGAGCAGTAATCGAGGGCAGGAAGGTCCTTTTCGTCCACAATCCTGATTTCGAGGAAGGACAGGGAACATCGCTTGCCGCAGGGATCATCGCGCTCGATGCCGATGTGGACGCGGCAGTGGTGATGCTCGGGGATCAGCCCGGGATTTCCCCAGAGGTCATCGACCGCGCAATCAAGGCACGCCGGGAGTCCGGCGCTCCAGTGGTGATGGCCCGGTACGGGAACCAGCGGGGTCACCCAGTGCTCTTTGGCGGCGAACTCTTTCCCGAATTGCGGAACCTTGACGCCGACGCTGGTGGCCGCGAGATCGTTCGCGACCACCAGGATCTTGTGGTGCTTGTGGACGGTGGAGCCGATGCACCCCCGCCGGATGTCGATACCGAAGAAGCCTGGGCTGAATTGCAATACCAGTGGCCGAGCCTCAGGGGATTAGCACCGCCCGCCCGGTAATCCTGCCGCCGCGAAGCTCATCAATCACCGCTTGTGCCTGGTCAAGTGGACGTTTGGTGACAGGCGGAGCGGGGACATGTTTCTCTCGCACCAATGCCATAAGTTCCCGCATGTCTTCGAGGCTGCCAACGTAGTTCCCCTCGATCGTGAGGGCTCGCATCGGGATCAACGGGAGCGGGAGGGTTATCTCTCCGCCCATGAGTCCCACCGCGATCAGTTTTCCGCCCTTGACCAGCGAATCGATTGCCAATTGCGCGGTGGAGGGATTGCCGACCAGATCGATCGCGGCCCGGAGCCCCCGGCCATGCGGAGACGCCGCCTTAATCTGATCCACCGCATCGGGAACTGTCGGGTCAATCGCGGCATAGGCGCCATTTTTCAGCGCGGCCTCGCGCTTGGACGCATCAATATCCGCAACGATCGCGCCGTGTCCCCCCATACCCTGGAGTACGGTCAGGGCCATGAGCCCCAGCCCACCAGCGCCGATGATCAGGATCGGCTCATTTGCCAGGACCCTCGGATCGATCTTCTTCAGTGAGCTGTAGGTCGTGATCCCGGAGCAGGCGTAGAGTGCCGCGACTTCGGGAGGGATATCGCCGATATCGAGGCAGTAACGCGGGTCCGGTACCAGTATGTGGGTTGCGTAGCCTCCGGCGAGGAAGATGCCAAGGGTCCTCGGCTGCGGGCAATTCTGCTCCTCGCCGAGCTCACAGGCATCACAATGGCCGCAGCCGATCCATGGGTAAACCGCGACTTGCTGGCCGATCTCGACTCCGCTCGCGTCAGAACCAACCGCTTCGACGACTCCTGCGGTTTCGTGTCCCAGCGTGAGTGGAAGCGCCATGCCGCGCTCCTGCATTCGAAGCAGTTTGCCCCCGCCGAGGTCATAGTGGCCATCATGGATGTGAAGGTCGCTGTGACAGACACCTGCAGCGGTGACACGCACAAGAACTTCCGTCCCTGTGGGAACAGGTGTCGGTTGTTCCAAGAGCTGCAGCGGATGGGCCCATTCAGTGACCGTATAGCTACGCATCGGGAGTCCCTTTCCGTTCGGTGAATCGTGTTTGTGCACCGTATCATATCGGCAGCGCCCATGGGATGTCTCCCGGAACTCGTCCGGAGCGGAGGCTTATTTCCCGTGGCTGCGGGAACAGGGAGAGGTCCGGCGCTCTTCCACCAGATTCCTGTAACAGGGCAGAACCCACCCTGTCGAGGGAGCCCCGGAGATTACTCCGGGGCATGGATGAGCATTGTCTAGCGGGTTTGGTTCTAGGCGAAAGCGCCCTCGTCCTTCATGCGTCCAAGCACACGTTCGACGGCCTCGACCGTCTGTGCAACATCGTCTTCCGTGTGCGCGGTACTCAGCATTCCACCAGCGTGAAAGAGATGGACGCCTTCCAGGAGTCCCCCAACCTCGATCTGCATTCCGAACTTGTCGCCCCCGCTTGCTTTCAGGAACTCTGGTGAGACCCCCTCGGGAGTGTGCATGTCCCCCGCCGTGAAGTTGGAGCATGTTTGGCCGGCGGCGATATGGAAGACGGAGCTCT
>JAUJLY010000281.1 GCA_030447145.1 Thermomicrobiales bacterium | reverse complement strand
CACCCTTGCTGTCGCGTGTGTCGATTGCTCCCTCATCAACGTCCGGGTCAACCTGCCCATGATGAAGAACATCGAGGTAGCCGGCAGTCTTCGTGGCAAGGCCCAGAAGGTGGAGCAGCAAGCCCACGGGCTTGCCGAGGAGCTGCGCGACGAACTTAACAAGAGATAAAACGTCTGCTGACCCGCGTGGCGTACATTTTGGTGATCGGCACAGTCGAATCGGCGCGAGCCCGGAGCTCCACTCACGCAGCCCGCCAGAGTCCACGTCTACAGCCAGTTGCATGATGGTTGATGGAGCTTGGTCTGTTCCGTGTAGCGGACGACTTGCCGCAGCAATGTCGTCCTTCCCCGCCATGAAGGAGAGATTGGCAATGATCATGCTAACTGCTTTAAATCTCAGCTTGGCGCGGCCGATACTGGAGTGCCTCCGCCACATGTTCCCATCGGATCTGATCCGACACAGCAAGGTCCGCGATCGTCCGGGCCAGCTTCAGCACACGATGATACGCCCGAGCCGACAGGCTCAGCTGTCGCACCGCCATGCGCACCAGGTGCTCCCCTGCCTCATCAAGGCGCGCGTGCTTCTGCACCTCCTTTGGCCCCATATCCGCATTCGTGAGCAACTCAGAACCAACGTATCGCTTTGCCTGAACCTCACGAGCCGCTTCGACGCGTCCCCGCACAGCTATCGATCGCTCTCCGGAACGCCGGTCCGCCAACTGTTCGTAATCGATCCGGGGCACTTCCAGATGAATGTCAATCCTGTCCAGTAACGGTCCGCTGATGCGCTTCTGGTATCGGGTTACTGCTGATGGCGCGCAGCGGCATTCCCGTACGGGATCCCTGAAGAACCCACAGGGGCATGGATTCATTGCTGCGATCAACGTCACGCTGGCCGGAAAGTTCAACGTGCCGGATGCGCGGGCCAGTGTGACCCGGCGATCTTCCAGTGGCTGTCTCAGCACCTCCAGAGTTTGAACGCTGAATTCGGGCACTTCGTCCAGGAAAAGCACCCCTCGTGGGCGAGATTAATCTCCCCCGGCCGGGGCCATGTTCCACCGCCAACGAGGCCGGCATGGCTGGTGGTGTGATGAGGCGACCGGAAGGGACGGTCACGCACTAACGGTGTCTCCGGAGGCAGAAGCCCGCGTACACTGTAGATCCGGGTAACCTCGAGTGCCTCGTCCAGGCTCATCGGCGGCAGAATCGAGGGGAGCGCCCGCGCCAGCAACGTTTTGCCGGATCCTGGAGGACCTGTCATCACGACGAGACGGTTGCCTGATTAGTTGGTGGACACGGATACGCCACTGCAGCGGTCCCAAGAATAAATAGCGGAGGAGCAGAAGGGAAACCTTCATCGCTCTTAGAGATAGATCGTCCATCCACCATGCCTGCTTCCCCGGCTGGCCTGCTAATGCCAGTCCTTGTCCGGATGCATGGCCATCCGATTTGCTGCGTCCACGATATCATCCAGGCTCACCGGGTCGCTGAACGGGGCCTCGTCAAGCGTTGTGACCCGATTCAGGCGGGTTTGCCAGCGGTGCAACTCCGCAACGTACGGTTCGAACGGGACTCGCTTCAGATCGCCATCCTGTTCCACAATGTCTCAGATCCCGTTATGGAGCCATTCGCCGGTATGCCAATCCGGCATGTCCACCGCTGGGAAGAGGCACACCCCATGCAGGTCAATCCGGCCCGCACAGCCGCCAGAGACTCCTCGATGACGTCCTGGAGCCACGCAGGACGACCGTCCCCCAAACCGCTTGTCTCCCCGACGATCATGGGCCGCCGGTACCGGTCCCAGGCAAAGACGAGAAGATCCCCGAGTGGTCGGATGCGCTCGTCATTCGGCGGTAGGGCCGCGTGCGGTCCCTGCTCGCTGAACTCCATCTGGCCGAAGGAGTAGCAGTTGACTCCCACAATGTCAAGAATCTCCGGTGCGCCCCCAAGTTCCGGATGTCGCGTGCCGGCAATCACGTCCCATGCATAGAACGTGTCCTCCTGAGTCTCCCGCTCGGCCTCATCTGCGAGATCCGGGCGGTCCTTTGGTGCTACCACAAGGATCAGCGGGTCGATGTGCACGATACGGGCTTCGGGGTCCACCGTTCGGATGGCCCTGACCCCTCGATGGCAGCGCTGCAAAGTGTGAGCCGCAACTCATGCCGGTCCCGCTCCGTTGTTCGGAAAGGTGCCACCCAACCCCACTCTCCGCCCATATAGCCGTAGAACGTGATCTCGTTAATCGGGGTGAAGAAGTGCGGGCCACGGATGCGGGGAACAACATACTCGGCCGCCGCGTGCGCATATGCTGCAAAACGCTCAACGAACCCCGGAGCAAACGGATCAGCATCGTCGGGGTACCCGTAGTGGCAGAGATCCCAGATCGGCAGGATCTGATTGCGATTCATTGCCGCAATGAACGGGTCCAGCGATGAAAAGTCATACTCTCCCGCGTGATCAACGAGGGGCCAGGGAATTCCTTACCGAGTGACCGCGATACCGAGGCGGCGCAGGTGGGCGTAGTCCTCTTCCACGTGCGTAGCGTGCTGGGTCTCGTCGATCAGATTCCTGCGACCCTGATCTTTCCAAAGGAACGTTGAACACTCGAAGCCCGATAGAAAGAACGTTGGGAAGATGCCCTCGTGCTCAGTCATGGTGGATGCTCTCCCGTCAGCGCGAAGTAGATTACTATCATCTTACCCAAATGACCCACAGGCTGAGAGACTATTGGGTTGGGACCACAAGAATGAAACGAATATGGGCGTGCCTCGGGTGGCCCTTAGGTTCGACGTGGCGAGCCCGACCGGCGCGACCCGCCTCTATGAGCGCACTGGTATGCACGTGACCCGGCAACATGCCACGTATGGCAAGGAGCTCCGGCCTGGCGAGGACGTCACCGCGGAGGAGACATCCTGATCCTGTGCCTTGAGCGCAGACAGCTTCGCGCCCAACGGGGCCGGCATTAGAGCCGAGGTTTCGGTCAGTTCTCCAGCGATCTGGCCGCATACCGATCTGACGACATTGTAGTCCCGGAGGCTTAGGCAGCGCGTGCTACCAGTCAGCTGTCGGAAATCCTTCCGCATCTTGCCGCTGCCAAAGAACACCGATCAGTTCATCTCCTTCCCCATGCTGCGTCAGGGTTTGCCCAGACAGGAATGAGATCCTCAGGATTTGGGGCCTGGGGGGCTCGACAAGCTCTCCGGGTCCTGCGATATTGAGCAGCCATGACACAGCAAATTGTCCGAGTATGGATCTAGGAGAAGGCACCGCGGCATGGACGATGCCGACGTCATGGAAGAGGCTGGCAGCCGGCTGCCATGCCGCGGTGACGATCATCCTTGAACAGCTCCAGCGGCCAGGCCACGCTGGTGCCATCATCAATTGCCTTTCTGCGGAAGGGGTACGGTTGGACAGGAACGAAAGCAGCATCTCAATGTCGATCTGCCGACGCCCCTCTCGTGGCAGGCCATGTAGGCACCGACCTTACCAAGTGTTCCCTTGACCTCCTCGCCATTGACTGCATTCCTCGAAACCATACGGCACTCCTGGCACGGTGAATCGATGCTACCCGGCACACACCCCGCGCGGTGTCTCTGTATAGCGGACCAGCGATGCGGCGCCGAGGTGCGGTCTTTCAGCCACTGCTGCATGGCGGTCGAAAGTTTGCGCATCGATTAGGCGAGTACTGGGAGTTGCCTTGCTCAGCCGCAGCCCACAGACCTCTAACTGGACAAAGCCGGCAAAGGCTTTTCGTCCCTCGTAGTTGGTCCGCCTCCGGCAGTATTGCTACCGGGGCGGGCCGAGCGGGCCATCCCCTGTCAGGATGAACTCAATCGAGGGGTACAGCCGATCGATGGAGATCGCCATCACCACGCGGCGGTCCAGAACCATCGCCTCATCGAACTCTTGCCAGTTCGGGTGCTCCTTGCCAGTGGTCCCGACGTAGACATGGCGAAGCAGCGGCAGCGGATCATGCTCGATAATATGCGCCTTGCCCTCGGCGACCACGTACTGTTACCAGTCGTCCCCGACGATCGAGAGGGAAACGCGTTCATCACGGAGGGCATTCCGTGTCTTCGCTCGGTCGCTGGTGACCGAAATCTTGATCACACCATCGTCATCGAGCATGTAGGCGACGTGAGACAACTGCGGCCGGCCATCCCGCTTGAGCGTCGCCAGGACGCCCCGGTGGTTCACGGCCACGTACTCCATTGCCTGGTCTTGATTCATGGTTCTTCTGATCTCCGGACGCCTTCCAGCGTCCCTGCTCACCCCGCCAACCTTCAAGGCAGCGAACCTCATCATCCTGGCATGGGCCGCAATTCACGGCTCAAAGTTTCTGGTCGCATGTTCATCTCCTGGGTAGGTCGGGCCCTGTTTCCTGCCTGAGACGAGGTGGCCATACCTACCGTTCGTCTGGTGGAACGCGTATCAGGGAAAAGCGTCGCAGAAGCGGTACCCAGGACTCAAAAGACCGCAACTGACAAACAGACGAAGGGAAGAGGCGAAAGCCCCTAAGAGCGCCTTTCAAATCCCAGGTTGGAGGGCATTGAAGCAGATGAGGCAGCA
>JAUJLY010000280.1 GCA_030447145.1 Thermomicrobiales bacterium | reverse complement strand
GCTGCAGGAATCGGCTAGGGTCGACTACCCTATCATCTCAACGATGCTTCAGGATATTGTCAAGGGAGGCGGTAAGCGATTGCGCCCGTTGCTCTTGCTGCTCGCCACGCGGGCCTTCAGTGCTCCAGGCGAGCATGCAATCATCGCCGCCGCAGGGGTGGAGCTGCTCCACACCGCCTCGCTCATCCATGATGACAACATCGATCGTGCAGCCCTCAGGCGCGGCAACCCGACCCTGAACACCGAACTCAGTTCCGGCGCTGTCATCCTCATCGGCGACTATCTTTTCGCCCAGAGCGCAATTCTCGCCGCGGCGACGGGCGTGCCTCGAGTGGTCATGATCTTCGCCACCTCCCTGGCCGACATCTGTGATGGTCAGCTACGCGAAACCCTCGAAGCGCACGATCTTGGACAGACCCGGGAGTCCTACGAACAGCGAATCTATGGAAAGACCGCCGCACTCTTTGCCGGTGCTGCCGAGATGGGAGCCGTTATCGGGGAAGCGCCGGACTATGCAATTCAAGAGCTCCGTCACTTCGGGACAGAACTCGGCATGGCGTTCCAGATTGTCGACGACATTCTCGACCTGCGTGAACGAACCGACACGATCGGCAAACCGGCTGGCAATGATATGCGCCAGGGAGTTGTCACCCTACCTGTGATGATGTTCGCAGAGGGGCTGCCGGTCGAAAGTGACACCCGCAGGACAATCGAGGAGATCATTTCCGGTGACGAGACGAATGACGCACGCATTGATGCCGTCGTCGCACAGATTCGTGCCTCAGGTGCGCTCGAGCGAGCTGAAGATGCTGCCCGAGTTTACGTCGAGCAGGCACGGAAACGGCTGGAAGTGATTCCAGACGATGAATCCCGCCGGTATTTAAACGATATGCTGGACCTGGTGGTTGTCCGGCAGTCCTGAGCCACCGAAAGGGGGTGTCACGATCGTCGTGACGCCCTCTTTTCTTGCACCTGCTACTCCTCGTTGGCAAGCCCCTCAGTGCCCTAAACGTAAGGCAGGTTCAGCGCCTCGCAGAAACGGCGAACAAAGACATCGGCTCGCACCTCTGTTGCAACGAGGACGTTCCCCACGCCCGTAACGTTCGACTGGCCTCGCGTGTCCCCCTGGAGGTCCATCGTCACCGCATGGCGCTGCCCGGTGATGAGGGAGGAATCGAGCGCGACCGCCACCGCCAATGGATCATGCAGGAAGAAGCCAGAGCGTGCTCGCTCCGCGCAGGTCCGCTCCGATATTGCCCGGACCAAACCGGCAGCCCCTGTTGCATCCTCAGGAATCGCTTCCCACATATTGCGGGTGAGTGCCGTTTGGTGTGTGACGTCAAGGCCAATAGCAGTGATGTCATCCCATTCCGCATTGAATACCTGCCCCGCGGCATCGGGATCCACATAGAGGTTGAATTCCGAGAACGGGGTGATATTACCGGGATGAAAATATGCACCACCCATGATCACCAACCGGGCGATCTGCAGGGTAATACCCGGACGCAGCGACAGTGCAATTGCCAGATTGGTCAACGGCCCGACCGTGATTAGGGTCAGTTCGCCGGCATATCGCTCCGCCATTCGAACGATCGCCTCCGGCCCCGTGCAGTCACCCTCGGTCGTCGTCGCGGGAGGTAACTCCACACCGCCCAGCCCATTACTCCCATGTACATGCGCAGCATCATGGTACGTGGCTGTCAGCGGACGGCTCGCGCCTCGATAGACGGGCACATCCTCCCTACCGAGCAGCGAGAGGACGCGGCGCGTGTTCTCAGTCGACGCATCGATGGGGACGTTCCCGGCGACCGTCGAGATCGCGACCAGATGTGGATTCAGTCCAATGGCCAGCGCTATTGCTGCCGCGTCGTCGACGCCCGTATCGACGTCCAACATGAGCGGTCGCTTGTCCATCAATCGTCACCCTGGCCGAGAGTCGGTCGTATCCGAACCGCAATATAGACATCGTTGACGTTCGTGCCGGATGGGCCGGTCACGACAAGACCTCCGGCCTTCCGAAAGTAGGTTGCACTGTCGCTATTGGCAAGCGACGTCGCTGGCTCCACTCCGATGGACCGCCCGCGAGGAACGGTCTCTGGATCGGCAATAGCCCCCGCGGCCTGAGCGGATCCGTCATCTCCATCGGAGGCAAGACTGGCAACGACCCAATCACCACCTTGTTGCTCAAGAGCCATAGCCGATACCAGCGCTGCCTCTGTGTTGCGCCCTCCGAAACCCTGTCCGGTAACCTCGACGGTGGCTTCCCCGCCGCCGAGAAGAACATCCCACGTGTCATCGGACGCGAGGGCATCCTCCACGATCTTGCGTCCGAGGTCTACCGCATCGCCATCGTAGGCTTGCCACTGGAGTCGGGCGGATAGCCCCTCGGTCTCCACGACGCTCTGCAGCTCCTTCACCATGGCAGCGTTGTCGGCGATAACTGTCCAGACATCGTGGCTGCTGTCGGGAGTACTCCCGACCCGATCATCTCCGGACAACACCGATCGGACCGACTCGGGCAGTTGACTCTCCACGCCGAAGCGTGAAACGACCGCCTGCGCCTCTGCATTTGATCGATGTACCAGCACTGTCGGCCCACTCGCGATGACTTGGGGATCGTTGCCCAACACATCGGACAGCAGAAGGCTGACGCATCGAGCCCCGTCCATACGTCGGCGAAGTCCCCCGCCTTTCACCTCACTAAGCACGCTGCGAACGGCATTGAGATCGTGGATGCCCGCCCCGGCATGCATGAGTATCTCGGTCGTGTGTTGAAGATCTTGCAGCGTAAGCGGTTCGCGTGGTAATTCCAGGAGCGCTGAGCCTCCCCCCGAGATCAGGGCAAGAACGATATCGTCGGATGTCAGTCCTTCAAGAGCATCGATGATACTGCGCGTTGCTTGCACGCCGCTCGCGTTCGGGATCGGATGGCCGGCCTCGAAGCAGTGAAAACCGTTTATCCCGGCGCCAAGGTGCCCGTATTTGGTGAGCACGACACCATCATCTATCCGGTCGCCCAGGACCTCGATGGCGCCTTCTGCCAGCGCAACAGCTGCCTTGCCAATCGCGACCACAAGCACGCGGGCGTTCATACCAACTGAGATAGACCGGCCGTCAACGACGAGCCTTTCGCCGTCCCACGCCATCGCCCGGGCTACCGCTGCCTTCGGCTCCACCACCCCGAGTGCCGCCCGGTACCAGCGTTCGATCCGGTCGTGAATCTCCTCATACCTCTGCAACATCAGACTCCGGTCCTTCGCGGAACCGCTCAAGCAGGTCCTCCAACTCGTGAGGAAGTGGGGCAGAGAAGGTGCGCATTTCCTCTGTACCCGGAAGCTTGAACGTCAGCGAC
This sequence comes from Thermomicrobiales bacterium, assembly GCA_030447145.1. Lineage (GTDB taxonomy): Bacteria > Chloroflexota > Chloroflexia > Thermomicrobiales > UBA6265 > UBA6265. The sequence continues at coordinate 1,234 of JAUJLY010000280.1, read as the reverse complement.
GAGGCGTGCAAGAACTGCCGGGTGGTGCCATAATCACGAGCAATCCTCTCTGAAACCTTGTTTCCATAGATTGCATCACCGACCACTGGGTGACTGATAAACGCTAGGTGCACTCGGATCTGGTGCGTCCGGCCCGTCTCGATCCGCACATCCAGCAGCGTCGCATCGTCAAATCGCTCCTGAACGTGGAAATGCGTGATCGCTTCACGTCCGGCGCGGCTCGTGCCCATACGTTGCCGGTTGACCTGATCGCGGCCGATCGGGGCGTCTATCGTCCCCTCTTCTTCGTCGATCACCCCGGCGACCAGCGCCGCATAGTGCTTGATGACCGTCCGTTCCAGCCATTGTTCAACCAGCGAGGTTTGCGCCCGATCCGACTTGGCAACCACCATCACACCGGAGGTGTCCTTGTCCAGCCGGTGAACGATTCCCGGCCGGGTGGAACCCTGGATCGAAATCTCGGGGGCGTGATACAGGACCGCGTTTACGAGAGTATCCTTCGGGTGTCCCGGTGCTGGATGGACCACCATGCCGCTCGGCTTGTTGATAACGAGGATGTCTGCGTCCTCGTAAAGGACATCGAGCGGGATGTCTTGCGGCTCCAGATCGAACTGGCGTGGGACCGGCAGCGCCACAGTGACAACTTCTCCAGGGGTCATCTTGAAGGCAGCCCGCCGGGTTCGACCGTCAACCAGCAACATTCCTTCGTCGATCAGTGACTGGAGATACGTGCGACTCAAGTCGGGCAGCTCGCCGGCAACATAACGGTCAAGCCTCATGTTCCTGTGTGACGGATCCGGCCGGAGCTCAATAACTTCCGCCGTATCCTCGGAGTCCACCCCCAACAGAGGCCCTGGTGTTCGCTCATTCATGCGTATTGATTCCCTGGTTTCAGCGTGTGTCGCGGCGCTCTTCCTGTACCGTCGACCCTAGCAGTAGAAGGACGCCCATCGTTATCATTGCATCTGCCAGGTTGAATTTCGGCCAGACACCGACAGCGATAAAATCGACGACGTAACCGAGCCGAATACGGTCGATGATATTGCCAACCGCTCCCCCGACGTCCATGCCCATCGCGATGACCATAAACGGGTGAGCCCTCGCTTCCCGCCACATAAGCGCAAAACCTGCCACAGCTATCCCAATGGATAGCACCGTCAGCAGCTCCGTTTGGTTCGGCAAAATCCCGAAGGCCGCTCCCCTGTTCTCACGAGACTCGAAGGCGAGAAAGCTT
>JAUJLY010000279.1 GCA_030447145.1 Thermomicrobiales bacterium | reverse complement strand
CACCGACGTACTGAACCCTCTCCAACTCGAGCGCATGGTCGAGCAAGCGTGCGACTTGCGACCAGCCCAGCAGTGCCTGGGCACCGGCACTCTCGTCGTCAACATGATCCGAGTCTGTGAACACAAACTCAATGTCCGGAAACTCGCGCGGCAAGCGATCCTTGTGGGTTTCCTGGGCATCGATCATGACAACGACCCGTTTCAGCGGTGTGCGATCTGTGGCCACGGTGTCTCTCCCATCTTGAGTTCTTCGGCCGGCATCGCGTCGCCCGTCCGGGCTCGTGCAAGCGTATCCGGCGTCGCATAGACCATGATGGCCGCTCGCGACGGGGCTCGCAACAGCGGAGGAAATGGCACGGGGGTGCCAAAATTCAGGCAGAACCGGGGCGGCGGGCTAGCCGCCGATCTGGGACATCCCGCGAATCGTGTTCCGCTCGCCTTCGGCGACTCGATGCCCCCACGGCTTGCGCCAGACGCCCGATCGAACACGCTGCAACATCTCGGCGTCCGTAGCGCCCGCTCGCATCATGTCGCGAAGGTTCACCTCGTCCGGACGCAGAAGGCACAACCGGAGATTGCCATCCGCGGTCAGCCGCACCCGGTTGCAGGACTCGCAGAACGGCGCGGAGATCGGGCTGATGAACCCGATCGTGCCACGCGCACCGGGGATGCGCCAGGTTCGGGCCGGGTCAGAGGGATCAGCCGACACGGGCTCCAAGGCACCGAATTCCGTTTCCAGCCGGGACTTCGTCTCTTCCGACGTGACGAGGCCCGCGTCGTAGACGACCCCGACCCCTTCCATCGGCATGATCTCGAGGAATCGGACCTGCCAGTCCCGGTCGATCGTCAGGCGAGCCATATCGGCGACATCTGCATCGTTCTGGTCTCGCACGACCACGGTATTGAGCTTGATCGGTGTCATGCCGGCAGCTTCCGCCGCCTGGATGCCCTGCCAGACCAGATCGAAGCGACCCCCACGCGTCATCATCTTGAATTTCACGGGGTCGAGCGTGTCGATACTGATGTTCACCCGATCGAGCCCTGCCTCCTTGAGATCACCAGCGAGACGACCGAGCAACAGCGCATTCGTCGTCATCGACAGCTCTTCGATACCGTCGAATGCCTTCATCTCGCGGACGATATCGATGAGGTGGGGCCGAATCGTCGGCTCGCCACCGGTCAGCCGCAACTTGGTAAACCCAAGCTTGGCGCAGAGTCCGACCACCCGGATGAGTTCATCGTCGGTCAGCATCTCGTCACGGGGCTGGAACTTCATGCCGATCGCGGGCATACAGTACAGGCATCGAAAGTTGCAGCGATCGGTCAGGGAGATGCGCAGGTAGTTCATCCGGCGACCGAACGCATCGCGAGGTCCGGAGCCGGGCGTGTTCTGTGGAAGGATGCTGACAGGAGCTACCACGGATGTCTCACTTTCAGGTGAATGCAGGGGCGCTCGACATCGATGGCGGGGTATTCAGCCATTGACTATCTGTGTGCCAACCGTAGCGCAGCACAGCCATGCCGTCAATGGAGACGGAGATGTAGTGGAGCCAAGGTCCATACGCAGGGGGTTACTGCGCGTTAGGACAATGACGTGCCGATCTCCTCGAGCCTGGGGATGATCGTGTCGTAATCCTCAATACACATGATCGCCACCACATCACCCGGCTTTGCCTGTGCAAGCGCAAACTCGAAGCCTTCCATCTCCGAGGATGACATGACGTGCTCGCCTCCAGGTGTTTCCGCCAGCCCCCTTCGAATCAGAGCGAGCATTTCCCCTGGTGCCCTACCCCGGAGATACCGGATTGTGTCCTTGGCGATCACCATGTCGGCGGTCTTTCCCGCGATCCTTCCCAAGGCAATCAAGACGTCATCCCCACGATCGCCGGCGGTGCCAACCACCGAGATCAGCCGTCCACCGTTCCGGACAAAGCTGCGTCCGAACTCCAGCAGGTTGCGCAACCCCAGCTCATTGTGGGCGAAATCGACGATCACGACTGTTCCGTCGACGTCGTAGACATTGAGGCGACCCCGGTTCTGGTCGGACCTGTTACGGAAGGCCTCCAGGCCCGCCCGAACGCGGTCTGCTTCCAGCCCGATCGCCAGACAGGCGGCGCTGGCGCACAGAGCATTTTCCAGCATATGCCTGGCGCGCCCGCCGAACGCGATGGGAATATCGCTTAAAGCTGTCAGCACCGTTTCGACCGTATCCTGCCCCCAGACCACCTGACCGTCATGCACCCACAACGCCCAGCCCCCGGCGGCGACATGCTGGATGACGTCCGGATGGTCGCCCCTTTGAGTGACGAGAAATGGCCGCGCCCGGGTGTGGTCGCGCATTGCCAGCACGCGCTGGTCGTCGGCGTTCAGCACCGCGAAACCACTCTCCTTTGTCACCCCTGGCACAACTCGTTTGACTTCGGCCAGCCCTTCGACGGTGTGAACGCCGTGAAGCCCGAGATGATCTGGCGAGATGTTGGTGACCACACTGACGTCATTGCTTTCGTACCCGAGTCCCCGGAGCAGGATGCCACCTCGGGCTGTCTCCAGCACCGCGACATCAACGGACGGGTCACTGAACACACGGGCAGCGCCCGCTGGACCGGTGAAATCCCCCTTGAGAACGAGTTCTTTCTGGATGTACACGCCAGATGAAGAGGTCCAGCCGACTTTCCGGCCGGCCTGCATGAGAATGGAGGCGACCAGGCGAGTGGTCGTGGTCTTCCCATTTGTCCCAGTGATGCCAATCACCGGCAGCGTGCGCACATCGTCCGAGTGCATCTCGGGAGTGTCGTCATCTTCTGGATCGCTGGCCAGAATCGCCCGGAGGTCGTCAATGCGAGCAGCTATGTCGAGCGATTCGGCCGTCAGAATATCCGTCGCCGCCTGTGCGATAGCCTTGCCCAACCGCCGATGCGACCAACTGAATGCCACCGCGACATGGTTTGGCTCCTCCATCGATCGCGAGATGACATCGGGTCGATCCACACTGACCCTGTCGTGGAGGACGTGAATCAGCTCTTCGAGGAGACTGAAGAGGCGGGCCCTGTCAACCGGTACCGCCGACGCAAGCCTGGAGTCGTGCGGAGGGTCGCCAAGAACGACCTGCATTGCGCGTTGCTCGAAAACCCGAATGTCCTCCGCGCCTGTATCAAGTTCAAGCTTGATCGCCGGTCGAAGCAGAAACAGGTTCGGCCCGTCAAGATCGCGGACTTCAACGATCTCCATTGCGCACCTCGTGCCGGTCGAATGGTCAGGGAAATCGTAACGGTCGACCGTCGTTTGTAGCCAATCGACTGGCTTATCGGGCAAGGCGGATTTTACACGGCGATCTGGATGCCAACGGCGATCATGTTGTACACCGCGTGGGTGATGATAGCGGCGGTCGTCCCGAAATATCTGCGTTCGAGTCCCAGTATTACGCCTACGCCGAACAAGCCGAGCAGAACGAACGAGAGGTCGTATTGCACATGCAATGCCGTCCAGAATAACGCGGCGATCATGATGCCATAGCGCGGCTGAACGGCTCCCCTGAACAGGACTTCCTCCCCTATCCCCGCCGACAAGCCAATGAACAGTGCTCCGATCGGATTCTGGAGCCCGCTGGTCATCTGTTCCATCGTGTCTTCGAGATTGCTGACGACGTCTGGCTGGAACGCCGCGGTCAATACGGAGCCGATCGTGCTAGCGGCGAAACTGGGGACGACAAAGGCCAGACCCAGACCAATCGTTTTCAGATCCGGCACGCGCAGTCCGAGGCGGTCGGTAGCCTCCAGTCCCGTCCGGTAGATCCGGTACCCAATCGCGGCATACGCGACCAATACGAAGGTCACCGCGTTGAGCACGAGCCAAATGACGTTTCCCGTCAACGCCGTGGTCGTTGCACTATCCGTTTCGACCGGCCCGGTGAGCATTGCCTGGACCACCAGGAAGGTCACCACTGCGAGGATCATCGCCAGTCCCGAGAGATCGATCGGCGAGGACGGATCCATTGGAGTGACCGAGGCAACCAGCTTCCGGAACGGCCGGATCAATGGAAGCGAAAACGCAAGGCCGAGGCCCAGGATCAGCAGTCCTCCGTCCATCCCGTTCGTCATAAGGGCAAGACCGGCGACGCTAAGCAGCCCCCCGGGCAAGCCAAAGAGCAAGTAGATTCCAACGTTTGCGGATCGGTCAGTCCGCGCCCGGTTGGACCAGAACACGAGGCCGTATACGACCGCAATGAGGAGGACTGACGAGAGAACTGACAGAATAGCGTCCAGCATGTGCGGATAACTGCCCTCTGCCGTCGATCAGGCGGCGAATCGATGGACTCCGGAAAAGGTAACTTCGGTGCATCGGTGCTCGTGTCACATTCCGGGGTGAGTATACGCGCGTGCCCGATTCCCAAACCCGGAGGAACCGAGCCCGATGCTAGACTGTTGACGTTCTTCACAAGATCGATCGTTCCCGTCCGGGTGCCGGACGCACGCTTTTCCACGGATCACATTGCCCCCGGGAGTTGCAGCGACGTGTCGGACGACGGATCACGGCGACAACACGGAAAAGCGGACAGACCGGCGGCGCAGCCTCGGACGCGCCGAGGCG
>JAUJLY010000278.1 GCA_030447145.1 Thermomicrobiales bacterium | reverse complement strand
TGCTGGGGAGCCGGTGGCGATACCGAGTGATCTCCTGTCCGCATCGACCTGTGCCCAGGCATATGCACCACACGGTCTCCATCGAGAGAAGCGATGGAGTGGGCTGCAGGCCGGGAAGGTGCGAGCCGCGTTCACGCCATTCCGCACGCGTGGGTGATCCTCGCGCGTTCCCGAGCGATTCCATCGCGGCCAGTCAGCTGGCACAGCAGTTGTATCACTCCGCGGGACGCACAGGAGTGACTCGACCGGAGAAGAGGAGATCACCAGATGACGCACACAGCTTGATCGACGCACGCTACTTTCCATGGGCGCGATCGGTGTCGCCGCCAGCGCACTCGGGCTGCGCACGGGCCGCAACGATCAGATGCACGACCACGACACGGCGAAGCATGAACATGCGGGAAAGGAGTTCTGCCGCTGATCGGCAACGGCAGACCCCCCTTGATGGTCAAACGCAGACTGTTGCCCCCTTGGATCACGCTGCAGGGTGAATGGTGACATATGGCACGTTCCGTCACCCCACGCAGTCACCCACACCCCATGCAGTTCGGAAATTTCTCGCATGCGCGAAGGTCACAACTACCGCCCTCGAGGCATCAGGAGCCGCGTCGTGTGCGTGCGTTGCGACGGCGCAAGCTATGGCAGCGGCGTGGCCACCTGCGTCCCCTGCTCGTCCACGAACGTCGTATATGGTTCACCGATCCTGAGCAGACGGGTCTCCCACACGACCGTTGTACCGTCGCTGGCATTCCAGCCCGTGTGCTTGGTGCGTGCGGCGAACTTGTCGAAGGCCACGCAGTCGCGCAGTTCGAGGATAATCTCGGCATTAAGCTCGAGCGCCTCTACCGCATCCGACTCCTTCCCCGTCCCACCCCGTGTCACACCATCGCGGCCCCGTCCTGGATGGCGAAACCGAGGCCGCCTGACTGGACGCAGACAATGATGGCGGTCGGATGCGTGTGGCGGGTGACGTACGCGCCGTGGCGAAAGTGTTCTCGCGCATCTCCAGCCGGTGCCCCGGGGCAACGACCGGGCCGACCCAACGAGGAGGACGTTACCGAAGCCGGCCGCGCCTGGAGTGGCGTCAGGTGGCGGGGGACCGCCTTGGGCCGGGGCGCCAGCCACAGTGAAGCTGCGGAATAAGAGAAAAACGAACACGAGTGCGATCGGTCTGCGGAACATGGGATTCCTCCTGTTCGTGATGTGGCATCTCTGGGTCACCGGATAGGTGGAAGCCGGAAGCACCCAATCCGCCAGTGTGTCAATGTGTCGCGGTATGGTCGGCCTGGAGATTGGGAGCCGGAGGGGGTAGCCCTGCGTCGACGGCCGGACTCCCGGCATTTGATACCCATTATCGTGGTACTGCAGCGCGCCATCTGGACGACGTGCAGCACGGATCAAGATCTGGCAGGGAATGTATGTAGCGACACTAACGCTCGATACTCGTCCCGAAAACCCCTCGTTTGTGAGCCGGCCCACTAGAATGGCTGCAACGACGAGTGGGACAACAGCACGATCGAGGTCAACTTGATGCCGTCCGGTACGCATCTAAGCAATAGACACGGCTCGTGCCATCATATGGGGCCGTTGTCGTGCCCCTAATCGGGCGGAGTCGGGACGATGATCGCGCCCATGTCCCCATCGCTCGTATAGACGGCGACTTCACCGGTTTCAAATTGCCCGACCCAGGGCGCGAGCGATTCACCGAACATCTGGATTCGGGGAACCCTCATCAGATCCCACTGCGTACTCGCGGGGGGAGAGGAAGCGCGGTATATCACCACTCTGCACGACTGCGGATTGGTCCCCAAGGGGTGAGAAGTTGATCTGCAAGACGGCTGCGCATTCCTCGACAGGCTTGACGCACTGCGTCCCGGATGCTATAAGCAATCTATCGCACGCTTAGGGACATGCCTAAGGAATAATATATGGCTTCTGTACGGCCGAAACAGTTGCATTGGGTCAAACAAGTCCAGGTGCCCGGTGGGACTTCGCCGCCGGTTATGCCGCTGGCAGCTCGCGACAGGCTAGTCGCCGCCCTTGCCGAACGCCCCAGCACGGTGGCGCAACTTGCACAGTTATTCGGTTTATCGCAACCAACGGTATTGGAACAAGTTCGTCGAGCGGTACGTGAAGGACTGGTTGTCGAGGTCCATCTCCCTGAATCGGAGAAGCGGTCCGCTGCTGAGCGCTACTATGCGCCAGCCGTGCCAGTGATTCGTCAGCCCGATCATGATCTGATTGAGAGTGCCTGTCGCGCTCTTGCGAAGGACCTTTCAGTCGCGTTGTCGGAAAACTGGGCAGACCTTCAGGCTGCCTTTGCCGTTACCCATCTTGCTCGGGAGGGTTGGACATTCGATGATCTCTGGCCATACCTTCAGGAGACGATCGTGCGTCTCACTATGGAGGGGATAGGCGGTGATCCGCATGCCGTTCCGCTCGGAACGCATGGCCTCGCCTGGATCCAGGACTTGTGGAATTTTGAAGAGATGCCGGTCGACACGGTAGCGACAGAGGAGGGAATAGCGTGAAAGTCGCGATAGCTGGAAAAGGCGGGTCAGGCAAGACGACGATAGCGGGTACGCTTGCACGCGTGTTCGCTCAAGATGACCACCGGGTTCTGGCCATAGACTCCGACCCCAACCCAAACCTGGCCGTAAGCCTGGGCATTGATGCGGAAACGGCAGCGGATATTGATCCGGTGCCGACCTCGCTCAGCCACCATTCTGAGGATGCCGAAGGCCGCTACTCCGTCGGGTTAAGCATGTCTCCCGAAGAGATCTCGGCCCGTTACGGTACCCAGGCCCCGGACGGTGTAACGCTCTTGCTCGTTGGCCGGGTTGAACCGCATGAGGCGGGCGTTGGCTGCAATTGTGGAGCCCATCGAACGGTCCGCGGTATTCTCGAACATCTTCACCAGGGTGACGACTTTTTCATCGTGACCGATATGGAGGCTGGCCTCGAACACCTCAAGCGGGGGACGCTCCAGCACGCCAAGGTGCTGCTCATCATCGTGGAGCCCTACTTCAAATCACTCGAAGCGGCGGGGCGAATCGCCGAGCTCGGGCGGAATCTTGGCGTGCCAGCCCTCTATGCTGTCGCCAACAAAGTCCAGTCACAGCGGGACGAGGTGGCCATTCGCGACTTCTGTAGGTCGCACGATCTCCCGATCCTGGCCGTGGTGCAGCTCGACCCCGACGTAAGCGAAGCGGAACGGCAAGGAAAGGCCATCCTCGATGTTGCGCCTGGAGCGAAAGCGGTTCTGGCGGTGCGGGAGCTTGCACGCGAGCTCCTCGAGGAGGCCGCCGGCCGAGTCGATGCCGCCGATTGAACAGCATCCGAGTGGATGAAGCGGTTGTATGGCTGGAGGAGCGGAGGCGATGGAAGAAATTGCACTACCAGTATCACCTGAAGAGCGCGAAGCCGTCGCTGATCGCACCATAGCGCCCGCAGATTGGTTAACTTCCTCCGTCGAGCGAGAGATGCAGCGCGCGCCCGGCTCCGAGCGCGTGGGTGCCCTCCTGGGCCCGATTAAGGTAGTGCATGCGTATTGGCTCGCCGGCATGAGCTGTGACGGGTGTACCGTGGCGGTCACCGGTGCCACGGCGCCCAGTGTCGAAGACCTGCTGATCGGCCGTCTGCCTGGCGTGCCGAGAGTGGTCCTGCACCTCCCGGTCACCTCAGTTGAGTCGGGTGAGGCCTTCATGCGGAACTACGAGCTCGCGGCCGAAGGAAAACTCGACGCCCCTTACGTTGTGATCTACGAGGGATCCATCGCCGATGAGTCTCTTGCGGCCGAGAGTGGAGGCTACTGGTGCGCGATGGGCTCAGAGACCGTGCCAAAACCGATTGCGACCACCACCAGGCTCAAGCGTCTTGCACCTGGAGCCGCCGCCGTCATCGCGATCGGCACGTGTGCTACTTGGGGCGGCATCCCAGCCGCGTACGGCAATCCGACGAACTCGATGAGTTTAATGGACTTTCTGGGTAAGGATTATCTGAGCGCGCTTGGTCTTCCCGTCATAAACGTCCCGGGCTGCGCACCAATTGGGGATAACTTCACCGAGACAATTGCCGCTGTGCTGCTCTTTCTCAACGGGCTGGGGCCACTGCCGGAGTTCGACGAGCTGGGCCGGCCCGCCTGGCTGTTTAACCAGACTGTTCACCAGCGCTGCGTTCGAGCCGGCTTCTACGAAGAAGGGACATTTGCCGAGCATTACGGTGATCCCGAATGCCTGGTCGAAATTGGGTGCTGGGGGCCAGTGGTCCAATGCAATATCACGTCCCGGGGTGCCATCAATCATATGGGGGGCTGTATGAACACGGGTGGCGTCTGCATTGGTTGTACGATGCCAGGCTTCCCCGACCGCTTCGCTCCATTTTACAAGCGACCCCCGGGAACCATTGTCTCCTCGACGACTGCGCGGTCGGTGGGCTCCTTCGTCCGTCCGCTCCGCCGGATCACCATGCAGTTCCAGAACAGGGAGCCACGATGGGACAAGGATGGGCATGTGCCAAGTGGGTGGGGCAACGTGCCGGAGCCAGGCCCGATCAAGAAGGGCGTTCACTACTTTTACGAAAAGATGCAGTACTTCAAT
>JAUJLY010000277.1 GCA_030447145.1 Thermomicrobiales bacterium | reverse complement strand
CGAGGTCCAGTGAGGGAGGTTCTTCAGTTTCGGATAGTCCTGATCGTCGCGTTCGCCCTGATCGTCGGGAGTGGAGCTGTCGGTGCGGCTCAGAGTGGTAGGCAGCAGGCGCAAACAGAGGCAGAAGAGATCGGAGCACCGGACGGGTGTGGCACCCCGGTCGCCTCTCCAGCCGCCTCGCCCGCCGTGTCCTCATCTGAGGCGACACAAATCGCCGAGGCTGTTGAAGTGGCTGAAATCGCTGAGACGGTTGCGACCGCGGTAGGGTCCCCTGGTGCATCACCGGTCGCGCAAAACGTGGATGGATGTGCCACGCCGATATCCTAGCCCCGGCGACAAGCTCGCGGCACACAGCAACGCGGCTCCTGGTACCTCTAGGAGCCGCGTGATCTGCCTTCGTTGTGCGTGGGAGATGACACCGAAAGTATCGCCCGCCAGAAGATTCTCTCCTCACCGGACGAGCGTGCGACGTACCATCAGGGACATCCCGCTCAACAGCAGCATGGCTGTCCCGAACAGGACATTGACGTGCCCGCCCTCGGCCGCAATGCCAGCTCCCGTGTTCGGCAGCGTGACCACCTTGGTCGTTGCCCCAGTCTCCTCGCCGGTGGTCGCCTCGGTGTCCTCGCCGTCGGTTGGGTCGCTGTCGCCCCCGGTTTCGGCCGGGATATTGACGAAGACCGCCGTGGGGGTGTAGTCCTGGGCATCAGGTGCTGGCCGCTCGATGGTCATCCACTGCGGGTTCAGCAGCGGCACATAGCCCGCCGGGCCGGTCGAGGTGTCCTCAATAATGATCAGCAGCGTGTCGTAGGGCACCTCGAGCACATAGCAGGTCGCAACCTCTGACGTCTGGATCACGCTGATCTCGGTGGTGCAGCTGCCCAGAACCACTCCGTCCTCGGTCGCAACCTCGAAGGTCACGCCGGGGCCCAGCTCACAGTCGGCGGAGCCGCTCTCAAAGGCTTCGGCGCTGGGACACAGGTACTTCCGAATGCCAAGACCGGTCGTGTCTGCCTGTGATTCGGCCGGAACGGTGATCTCGCATGCACCGGCCGCGATCTCGGCATCCGTGGCCAGCTGATAGGCGAAGTCGAGACTGCCCAGGTCGATCGCTTCTTGCGAGACGCCAAACACTTCTCCCGTCGCCTCGCCGCAGACCATCACGTCGGCTGGCTCTCTCGGAGCCGTTACCGCGCATGCACCGGCTGCAATCTCGGCATCGGTCGCCCGGTGGGACGGGAAATGCAGGGAGCCGTCGGCAATCCACTCCTCGACTTCCACCAGGATCCCGTTCGACTCATCGCAGACCACGACCATCACCGCATCGCCGTCGTCGATGTATTGACCAGCGGCAAAGTCGAAATTGTCGCAGGCAATGCCGTCGTCGTTGTGATCCAGGATGTCCATCACGATGGGATCACTGGTGCTGTTGAGTGCCGCCTGAGCGTTCTCTTGACTGCCATATGCATCGCAATGGCCATAGTGTCGACCACCGCCCTCGTCCTGGGCTCCGACCGGTGTGACCAATGTCACCCACAGTGCCGCGACCATCGCCAGGACTGCCACACCGATCGCAATCCGTGGTATGTCCAAGCCGCCTATCCTCAATGTTTGTGTTCGGTACCGTCTCATCGCCTCAGTCTCCTGTACCCATTCTCTGCAAAACCGTTCCTGCCTGGCATGTTGACCCAACGGCGGCCCTCAGATCGGAGACTCCTTTCACACGTCAGTAGCTTCTCGGGGTGCGGTTCTGTATCCCACTGAGATCCTACGGAGAATTCCGTCGCTCGCCATCGCGTGAATTAATTAATCGCCCTGATTGATCAACCCGGTTATACGTAGGAAAAGACGCGCAACCACGCACCAGGAACTACGAATCAGCGCGACGACCGACACCCAACTCCTGAAAGAATGGTGCACGTTGCACTGCCTTCAGCCTGGACAGTGGTGGCATATCGCCGCAGAGAAACATTGGGCGACCGGAGCACATCAGCAACTTCACGCAGACGCAACACGGCCCCGGGCGCATCCGAGGCCATGCTGTCTGATTCCTTTGCTCGTCGAGGCTGCCAGGCCGTTCCAGCTCAATCGGGGACTGCAGAAGCGTGGCAGGCCGAACAGGCGGCCTGACCTCCGGTAAACCGGAGCCCATCGATCTCAAAACCCGGCGACATGGTGTATGGGGCGGAATCGGGGGCCGCGTCTGCATGACGAAAATGGCCTGAAGGCCCTATGTCAAGCCAATGCAGTGTGAGGGGACGCCCGTCAGTAGTGCATCTCGCCGGAATGGCTCACACTCGAGATGTAGTGCTGGCCGTCCTTCGCATGGTGATACAGCTGCACACCTTCGGCTCGGGCCGTCCCGGGACAGCCGACGAATCGCGTCATCCCGTACGGGTGGAGGCGGACCGGCGCGTCTCTGGATCCTCAGGGATCCCCATGCAGTCCGTCGATTCCCCGTGCGTCTAAGAGGTTACGCATCCATTGCCAGGCTCAATTCGAGGTCGGTGTGAGACGGCACATCCTGCACCACTGAGGCAGTCCGCAGGGCCGAGCACCACAGCCAGACCAGGGCAGCCACATCGCCGAGCACGGCAACCGCCAGAGTCGACCGGAGGCCGATGGCTTCGCCGAGCATGCCCCCCGCGAGCGCGCCGATCGGCACCGCACCGGTGATCAGGACATGCATCGTGGCATTCATCCGGCCCTGCAACGCATCCGGGGTCACCGACTGCCGCAGACCCATCTGGTTGACTTGGGCGACCACGCCACCGAGACCACCGAGAAACTGCCCGATGAGCAACACGATGAGGGCCAGGACGACCGGTCCACCGGCAACCACCAAGGCGACCGTCCCGGCGACACTCAGCACCTGCCCGGCGATGACCGAGGGCCCGACGCCCCACTGCGCTGAGATCCGGTCAGCCAGGACCGCCCCGATCACCGCCCCAATGCCCCCTCCAGCAAAGGCGAGCCCCAGGAGCCCGGCAGTGAATCCCAGGTCCTGGGTGGCATAGAGCACCAGGACGGCCATCATCACCCCATAGGTGAGATTGGCAAGACCAGCGCAACCAGCGATCGCGCGCAGCACCGGGGTCGTGACGACGAATCGTAGCCCCTCGATAATGTCGCGGCGAAGGCTCGTCGGCTCCGTGGTGATCTCCGGCTCAACGGAGGTGATCTGTCGCAGGAAGAGCGCGAAGAGCAGGAAGGACATTGCGTCAAGAAGGATCGCGATCGGTGCCGTGAGAAGCTGGATCAGGAGGCCGGCAAGACCGGGACCCGCAACTTCCGCGATGGAGCGGGATGTTTCGAGTTTGCCGTTGGCCTCGACCAGCCGATCCCGGTCGATGAGGGACGGGAGCAGTGACTGATCGGCGACTTCGAAGCAGAGGGTGAGTGTTCCTGTCAGGAAGGCCACCGCGTAGAGCGCCTCGATCTCCAGGATCCCGAGCCAGGCCGCCATGGGGACGAAGAGCAAGAGGATGGCACGCCCGAGGTCCGCGGCAACCAGGATTCGTCGCCGTGGGCAACGGTCGACCATAACCCCGGCAAGCAGGCCGAGGAGCAGGGCCGGCGCGAACTCGGCCGCCAGCAGCACCCCCATCTGCCACGGGGTTGCATGCAAGACGGTGGCAGCGAGGAGCGGCAGGCCCAGGATGGTGATCTGGCTCCCCGTTTTGGACACGGTCTGCGCCGCCCAGAGGCGGCGGAAGTCCCGATGATACCAGAGGGGCCCAAAACGCATGCGCACACTACATCCTCTTTCTACCAGAATGGCTCAGTCTCAGAAACACCGTGGAGCACGGGGCCGGGCACCACGCATCAGGCGGATTGCCAAATCAGCAACCCGCCTGCCACTCTCAACCTTGGGTTAACGTCGCAATCTGGCGCGCAGCATCACCAACCTCCTCCCTTGGATATAGACATGTAAGACGTTGTGATCAATCAGGCGATCGCGGCACTTTCGGCCGGTGCATCTGTTGGCGTCGGTGCTGCAACCGGTTCCTGGGCGACAGCGGGCTGGTGACGGATACGTGCCTGAACGTTACTCAACGTGGCGCGAAGACTCATCATGACGGTGGCGAGGCGACCTGGCTGATCCCCCCGCACCAGGCGGACCTGCTTGGCCCGTATCGCCTCATGGTGATATCTGTCGATGGTGGAGGTGACCTGGCGTTCCTGCTGGTACTGGACGTTCATCGCCTTCCCCTGTCCTGGGTGTGCTGGAAGGTCGCTTCCAGCAAGGTGGGTTGATGGGAATCCCTTACCCACACTTTAGCCCGGCACAGGGCACCTGGCTATACGTAAAACCACGTATTTGGCATGGGAATCAGGCAGGCATTTTAGGTATTTTACGCAGCCAAGCGCGTGGGTCATTGTCCACGTCCAGCACATCGCTATCCAGTGGCGGGGTTTGATGTGTGCAGCGATTAGGCCCCCAAGCTGCGTGTAGAAAAGCCAGCCGATCTCTCGCAGAGGCGACTCGGCAGCTGTGGCAGAGGGTCAACTCCAGGCGATCGGCATCGGCATGAGTAAGGGAGTGCCATTTACAGCATTCGACATATCATTGAGACAATACTTGTTCGATGAAAACACTCGTGCGGAAGCAAAGGGG
>JAUJLY010000023.1 GCA_030447145.1 Thermomicrobiales bacterium | reverse complement strand
TCCATGCATGCATAAACTCGTGAATGGTCACGGCAATCACGAACGAGAGGAGAATAGCAACGACGTCATGCAGTGGTCGTGTGCCCATGATGACCTCCTGGTTCATGGCGGGCAAACAGAGACGCGGGCGGCAGGATAACAATCCCGCACGCCCGCGTCGCCGTGTGCGTTAGGCGTTCTGAGCTATGGATCCCGGATAGAGGTGGCAGGCTACAGAATGATCCCCACCCTGGTCCGCAAGTACTGGAGGAACCGATTTGCACACATCCATTACGTATGGGCATCGGGTGTGGAAGCGGCAGCCAGACGGCGGATTGATCGGGCTGGGCACGTCACCCGTCAGGATGATGCGTTCGCGACGCTTCTCGATCACGGGGTCCGGGATGGGAACCGCAGAGAGGAGCGCCTTCGTGTATGGGTGAAGTGGGTCATCGTAGAGCGCATTGCGATCCGCGATCTCGACGATTGATCCCAGGTACATAACAGCCACGCGGTCCGAGATGTGACGGACCACGGAGAGGTCATGGGCGATGAACAGGTAGGTGAGACCGAACTTGTCCTGAAGGTCCTCGAGAAGGTTTACCACCTGGGCCTGAATGGAAACGTCCAGCGCAGAAACCGGCTCATCGCAGACGATGAAGTCCGGATTCGCCGCAAGCGCACGGGCGATACCGATGCGCTGACGCTGACCGCCCGAAAACTCATGCGGGTAGCGGTTGGCGAAGTAAGGGTTGAGACCTACTGTCTGCAGCAGTTCCTGCACCTTCTGCGTCCGCTCATTCTTCGCCACAAGCTTATGAATCTGCATGGGCTCGGAAACGATATTGCCCACGGTCATACGCGGGTTGAGCGATGCGTATGGATCCTGAAACACCATCTGGAGGTGGCGGCGCATCTTGCGCATTTCATTGCCATCCAGCGTGGTCAGGTCGCGTCCATCGAATATGACGTTGCCGGCCGTGGGCTTATAGAGCTGCAGGATGGCCCGCCCGGTCGTTGACTTGCCGCAACCGGACTCGCCCACGAGACCGAGCGTCTCACCTCGCTTGACCTGGAAGGAGACGCCATCGACAGCCTGTACCGCACCGACCTTGCGCTGGAAGATGATGCCCTGGGTCAGCGGGAAGTGCATAACCAGATCTTGAACGTCGAGAAGCGGCTGTCCATTGTCCGGCGGTGTGCCGGCCGTATTTGCCTGCTGGGTGACAGCGGCTGACATATCGGGGTTCCTCCGGTGCTAATGTTGCGGCTGAGACTGGGCCGGCGATACGCCGAGATCGGGTGCATCAGGATCGAAGTCACTGGTGGCGTCGGATGGCACCGGATGCCCGTACTTGGCGGCGACCAGGTCCTGATCGTCGTTCAGGCTGACTTCTTCATAGAACCAGCAGGCCGAGTAATGGCCCGGCTTGACTTCCAGCAGTGGCGGATTCTTCTGCTCGCACTGCTCACGCGCATAGTTGCAGCGTGGAACGAACGGGCACATGTCGGGAAGGTCGATGAGGTCAGGCGGAAGACCGCGGATCGGCTGGAGCTTTTCCTTCTTCTGCGCGTCGAGGCGGGGAATCGACGTCATCAAACCTACCGTGTAGGGGTGGCGCGGGTTGGCGAAGATCTCCTCGGTCGTAGCGGTCTCGACGATGCGCCCGGCATACATAACCTGCACGCGATCCGCCATACCGGCCACAACACCCATCGAGTGTGTGATCAACAGGACGCCAGTTCCCGTATCGCTCTGGAGTGTGGTCATCAGATCCAGGATTTGGGCCTGGATGGTCACGTCAAGTGCTGTTGTTGGCTCGTCAGCGATAAGCAGCTGCGGATTACACGAGAGCGCCATAGCGATCATGACGCGCTGGCGCATACCACCGGAGAACTGGTGTGGATACTGGTCAACGCGCTCATCCGCGTTGGGAATCCCTACCATCTCTAGGAGCTCGATCGCCCGTCGCTTGGCCTGGTCCTTGTTCATTCCCATATGGAGAATGAGGGATTCACTGATCTGGCGGTTGATCGTGAGCACCGGGTTGAGGGAGGTCATCGGGTCCTGAAAGATCATCGCGATGTCGTTCCCACGGATTCCCCGGACCTCGTCTTCCGACATCGTCAGGACATCACGTCCATGGAAGATAACCTCGCCATTCACGATCTTACCTGGCGGGCTCGGGATCAGGCGCATGAGGGAGAGGCCCGTCATGCTCTTACCGGAGCCGGATTCACCTACCACGCCGAGCGTCTCGCCGGGCATAATATAAAAGGACACGTCGTCGACCGCCCGGACGACGCCATCCTGCGTGAAGAACTGGGTCTTGAGGTTCTTGACCTCAAGGAGCGGCTCTCCAGAACGCTGTCTTGCTGCAGCAGAAGTGGTGGTCTGTGGCTCAGCCGCCATCCTTGCTCCTCTCGCCCCTAAAACGGAACCTACTGTGCGTACAGCGCGACTCGTGACAGCCTCACGACACATCCGCCGTACAACGTATTTCATACACGAACAACGGCAACTATCGCAATGATTGCCGCCACTGGCCGGGCGCTTCGTTGCACCCGATTGTTCCTCTGCTCGCTAGATACTACATGTCCACGATAACACAGCGCCCTTGTGCAGACAATTGAATTGGAGGCAATCGCCGACAATTTTCCTTCGGCCTCTCGCTGGCCCTGCCCTTTCACCAGATTTCGCTCAGCATGGCACATAGTTTGCGCGGAATAACGACATGACGAGTGGGTCCAGGGGGGACCCTTCATCAAGAAGGCAAACGCTTCGCCGTCGAAGGCAGGAGAGGGAATAGCATGGAAATTATTTATTACCTCGTTATTGGACTCATCGCTGGTGCGATCGCTGGCTATCTCGTCCCCGGACGAACCCCGGGGGGCCTGATCGGAACGATCATTGTCGGTATCGTCGGAGCCATACTCGGCGGTTGGATCTTCAATAGCCTGCTTGATCTCGGCGTAGGTGGGGGCATCATTGGCTCCATTATCGTAGCGGTGATCGGAGCGGTGATCATCCTCTTCGCACTACGCAAGGTTTCCTGATCCAAGGATCGAATTGGTCGGTGTTCCACGCGGGCTTCCACACAGAGAAGCGGCACCTCGGTTCCGAGGCGTCGCTTCTCTGTGTGGCACGGATTACGGTGCCTGACGGCCACCCTCGATGTATGCTTTCGCGCCCCCCGCGAGGAGCCCAACAGCATTCGCGACTGCCATGTCAAAACCCCTCCCGAAGACGTTGTGAACCTGGTCGACTGTGAACGCAACTGTTCCTGTTTTTACGCCGGCACCCTTGGCGCGAGCGACGACCTCATCGGCAACCCGGGTGACCTCCGGGTGACCGGGCTGGCCCGGATAGCCAAGCGATTGCGCGAGATCATTCGGTCCCACGAACAGGACATCGAGATGCTCCAGGGCAAGGATTGCATCGAGGTCCTTCAACGCGTCAACGTGCTCGAACTGGATCATGGTGAGGACACGGTCATTGAGCGGCTCCACCAGGGCCGACAGGGGCGCCGTGAGCCCGAAGTTGAACATTCGGCCACCGGCGAGGCCCCTATTGCCCGTTGGAAAATACTTGGTGCCGGCTATAGCGGCAGCCGCCTGATCGAGGGTATTGACTTGCGGCGCCATAATGCCGGAGACACCGATGTCGAGATATTTAAGCACCATTTGTTTGTCAGCCTGGCCGACGCGCGCGAATGCTTCGATTCCGCGCGACTCAGCGGCCAGGACCATCGGGTACGCCGTCTCCGGTGAGATGGGCCCGTGTTCAGCATCGATCAATGCGAAATCGAATCCGGTCAGGGCGCAGACTTCGACCACCTCAGGTGAGGCAAGTGGTATAAAGCACCCGAATACACGCTCGCCAGCTGACAGTTTTTCCTTAACCCGGTTTGGTCGGTTCATTTTCTTCGCTCACTCCCTCAAGAGGTCGCCGGCAAGCGACCGTGAATTTCCACCGTTCCGCAATTCGCGTCATTCTATAGAAGGATCGCTGGGACGCAAATGGCAATCGACAAGGTCATCCCGACTACGAACTCCACAGGGCGTGATAGCCAGACAAGCGCGGAACTGCCCGAGCGAGCGTTCTGGGTGGCGTTTCATCGCGTGCCGTATATTGGGCCCGCCAGGTTGCGGCGCCTTCTCGAAACCTTTGGTAGCTTGAATCACGCTTGGCATGGTCGGCCGGAGGATCTGAGGCGCTGTCTTGAGGAGCGACCCGTCAACGAGCTGGTCAAAACCCGGAACGAGCTTGACTTACCGCAGTTGATGGCCTCCCTCGAACGGTCAGGGGTGCGTGTGGCAACCTCGGGCGACGAGAGTTACCCCGCGCTGCTGAATCAGATTGCCGCTCCGCCGCATGTGCTCTACTACCGTGGAGAGTTGCTTGAGACGGACCGTGTCGCTGTGGCCATTGTCGGCACCCGGCGTATCATTGCTTACGGACGGGAAATGACGGCGCGAATTTCCGCTGGTCTGGCACGTGCCGGGGTAACGGTGGTTTCCGGACTTGCCCGAGGTGTCGACAGGGTAGCGCACCAGGCAGCCCTGGACGCCGGCGGGCGCACGATTGCCGTGCTCGGAAGTGGCGTGGATCGCATCTACCCGCCAGAACACCGCAACCTGGCCCAGCGCATTGCTGAACAGGGAGCGATAGTCTCCGATTACCTGCCCGATACACCTCCGGACGGCGTAAACTTTCCACTCCGCAACAGGATCATCTCGGGTCTGTCCCTCGGTGTGGTCGTCGTTGAGGCGCCCGACCGCAGCGGAGCATTGATCACCGTGGATTTCGCTGCCGACCATGGACGGGACGTCTTTGCTGTTCCTGGTCCGGCCAATGCGGCAAACAGTAGTGGCTGCAACCGCCTCATTCGTGATGGGGCGCGCTTGGTGAGAAGCGCCGAGGATATTCTCGACGACCTCCAGATCATGCAGAAGCGCGAAGTCGCAGCTGCGCAGCAGGCGCTGCCGATGAGTGATGCTGATCGCCGGCTGCTGGCGGTAATCACCTCTGAGCCGCAGCATATCGATGACCTGGCATTGCTGTGTGACACAACGGTCTCCGAGATCTCGGGACGGCTCATGATGCTGGAGCTCCAGGGCATGGTCAGGAATGCGGGCGCACAGCACTACGCTAGGATCTAGCCGGATCACTTGACAGCCAACACATCCGGTTCCTACTGTTGAAAGGGACCACGTGTCGCGCCTTATGGTGGGGTTGACGAATCACTTACCATTGTTAATGAGGAAATACCCCCTGCAATCCGACGACGAAGATCGGACGGTGATAACCGCCAGGAGCGGTGCGAGCACCGGGGATTTCATGTCGCCTACGGGCGAATATCCAGGAATATACAGTACATGGCAACAGTGAATGCGGATGAAAAATCCGCCAAAACGGCAACCGCGAGCAAGAAGTCGACCACTCGCAAGCCTGCCGCCAGCAAGAAAGCGCCATCCGCTGGTCGTGGGAAGTTGGTGATTGTCGAATCACCCGCGAAGGCGAAGACGATCGGCCGATATCTGGGCCGGGGCTTCTCGGTGAAGGCATCGATGGGCCACATCCGTGACCTGCCCAAGAGCACGCTCGGGGTGGATGTCGACGCGGATTTTGAGCCGAAGTACCTCATCCCACGCGACAAGTCGAAGGTCGTTAAGGAACTGAAGGAAAGCGTTCAGGGCGCCAGGGAGATCTACCTTGCGACCGACCCTGACCGCGAGGGCGAAGCCATTGCCTGGCACCTCGTGGCGGCTACGGAGGCAGAGAACAAGACCGTACACCGTGTTGTCTTTCACGAGATTACGCCTCAGGCGGTCATGGCGGCGATCGAGAATCCGCGTGAGATCGACATGGATCTTGTGGATGCCCAACAGGCCCGGAGAATCCTTGACCGCCTGGTGGGATACGGAATCAGCCCGCTGCTATGGAAGAAGGTCAAGCGTGGCCTCTCGGCCGGACGGGTCCAATCCGCCGCCTTGCGGATCGTGGTTGATCGTGAACGAGAGATCGAGCAGTTCCAGCCGATCGAGTACTGGTCGTTGGACGCGGATCTGGCAAAGATTACAGGCAAGCAGCCAACTAAAAAGGACCACTTCCGAGCCTCGATCCACCAGGTCGATGGGAAGAAGGCCGAGCTCACCACTGGCGAACAGGCGCATGGAATTGTGAAGGCGCTTGAAGGAGCGTCGTGGCAAGTCTCCTCGGTGGTTCGCCGTGAGACGAAGCGGAATGCCCAGGCACCTTTCACCACCAGCACGCTACAGCAAGAAGCATCACGCAAACTCGGGTTCTCCGTGCGTCGCACAATGCAGATTGCGCAGGAGCTCTATGAGGGGGTCGACCTTGGTGCGGAAGGTACGCAGGGTTTGATCACCTACATGCGTACCGACTCCGTGAATATTTCGACAGGCGTTCAGCACCAAGCCCGTGGTCTCATTGCCGAGATGTTTGGTGGCGAATTCGTCCCGGAGAAACTTCCCTTCTACCGGAAGAAGCAAAAGGGGGCACAGGAGGCGCACGAGGCGATCCGCCCGACTGATCCAGGTCGTGCGCCGATGGCAATCAAGTCCCGCCTGAGCGCGCCGCAGTTCAAGCTTTACAACCTCGTCTGGCAACGATTTATGGCCAGCCAGATGGCACCTGCAAAGCTCGATAACACGCGCGTCGATGTCGTTGCAGGAGCAGAGGGTGAGATTAGGGCCGGCAAGAAGCCTTACGTCTTTCGGGCCACCGGTTCGATCGTGACATTTCCCGGATGGATGGCTGTCTATCAACAGGGACGAGACGAGGGAGACACGGACGAACTCGACCGGGGAGCGGTGCCAGATGTGTCCGAGGGCGAGCCCCTGAACCTGCAACGGCTCCTGCCTGAACAGCACTTTACGCAACCACCGCCGCGCTTCACGGAAGCGACCCTCGTGAAGGCGCTTGAGGAGCAGGGGATCGGCCGTCCAAGTACCTACGTTCCGACGATAGGGACACTCCAGGCGCGAAACTATGTGACGGTTGAAGAGAAAAAGCTGGTGCCTACCGAGCTGGGCCTGGTGGTGAACGATCTGCTGGTGGAGCATTTCCCGGACCTGTTCAACATCGGCTTTACGTCACAGCTTGAAGGCGAACTGGACGACATCGCCTCCGGCGAACGGGAGTGGATTCCCACGCTTCACGAGTTCTATCAGCCCTTCACCCGGACGTTGCAGAACGCCGAGAAGACGATGGAACGCGTGAAGATCAGGGACGAGCCGACAGACGAGGTCTGCGAGACGTGTGGCAGTCCGATGGTCATCAAGCTCGGCCGGTTTGGGAAGTTCCTTGCCTGTAGCGCCTTTCCGGAATGCCGAAACTCCAAGCCGCTCTTAACGCGCATTGGCCTCTCGTGCCCCACGTGCCGGGAGGGTGAAGTTGTGGAGCGGCGCTCGAAGAAGGGTCGGAAATTTTACGGTTGCGAGCGCTTTCCGGAATGCGACTTTGTCTCCTGGAACAAGCCGGTCAATGAGGCGTGCCCGGAGTGCGGGTCATATATGGTCGAAGTGGGCCGTGGCAATCGGCTGAAATGTTCCAGTTGCACGTACCAGGGTGCGCCGCTTGCAAAAGCGGGCGATTGATGTCACTGGCCACAGATCAGTAGACAGACGGCCGTAACGAGCTCTGGTTCCTGCAGGAACCAGGGCTCGTTGGCGGTACACTGACGCCTGAGGCAGGTGCTGTGACTTTGCACATCGCGCCTTCAGAATGCAGTCGGTGATGAAGGAAACTATGAATCTGGAACGGAACTGGAATCCGCACGCCACCACGATCCTTGGCGTAAAGCGCGGCGGCGAGGTCGCACTTGCAGGGGATGGGCAGGTGACGATTGGCGATGTTGTCCTGAAGCACAATGCGCGGAAGCTGCGAACGCTCCATGATGGCCAAGTTTTGGCCGGATTCGCCGGTGCAGTGGCCGACGCCCTCACGTTGTTTGAGAAGTTTGAGTCGCAGCTTCAGGCGTGGGATGGCAATCTCCGTCGGGCAGCGGTTGAGCTGGCCAAGGAGTGGCGGAGCGACCGCTACCTGCGCCGTTTGGAGGCGCAGTTGCTTGTCGCGGATGGAGAGTCGCTCCTTCTGATTTCCGGCGAGGGTGACGTGATTGAGCCGGACGATGGAGTCGTTGCTATTGGCTCTGGTGCTCCCTTTGCCACTGCCGCGGCAAAGGCCCTGATCACGAACACGGATATGCCGGCTGAAGCGATTGTTCGCGAATCGATGCGAGTGACGGCAGAAATTTGCATCTTCACGAACGACAGGTTCACCGTTGAGGTCGTCCGAGTCGACGACGATGAGGGCAAGGAAGCCAATGAGGGAGGGGCGTGATGGTCGAGCTTGCACGCCAGGTGTCGGGATCCGATACCGCGATGAGAAAGCCGGATCTAGGAGCCGGGGATCCTGAGCCGAGCAGTCTCACGCCAAAGGAGATCGTTGCAGAGCTGGACCGGTACATCATCGGACAGGAGGACGCGAAGCGAGCTGTCGCCGTCGCGCTACGGAACCGCTATCGTCGTCAGCAGTTGCCTGAGGAGCTTCGCCGCGAGATCCACCCCCGTAACATTCTTATGATCGGATCCACTGGTGTCGGTAAGACCGAAATCGCTCGCCGGGTAGCAAGGATCGTGGACGCGCCCTTTTTGAAAGTGGAGGCGACCAAGTTCACTGAGGTTGGCTACGTCGGCCGTGACGTCGAATCGATTATCCGGGACCTCGTCGAGATCGCTATCTCCATGTTGCACAATGAGCGGCTCGACGCCGTGAAGGAGCAGGCTGCGCGGGCTGCCGTCGAGCGCCTGGCGGAGATCATGGCAAAAGAGGCGGTGGAGCAGAAGGCTCGCCGGGCGAACAAGAAAAACGGTCCAGATCCCGAGAGTCCCGAGGAAGCCGTTGCGGCGGCCGAGCGGGCGGCGCAGTCAACCGAGCGCAAGCGACGCAAGGAAGAAAGGCGTCTTCTCGAGCTCCTTCGCCAGAACGCTATGGAGGACGAGACGGTCGAGATCGAGTTGGACACGGACTCCGACATGGATGACGGCGCTTCCTTCGAATTCATGCCCGGATTTTCTCCCGGCGACCTGCAGGATTCTTTCATGGAACTTCTGGACGGTCTGCTACCGCGGCGGCGGGTCCTCCGCCGCGTGCCGGTCCGGGAGGCCCGCCGGATCCTTGCACAGCAGGAAGCGAACCGGATGGTGGATATTGACACCGTCATCGAGGAAGCGATCCAGCGGGTCGAGCAATCCTCGGTCGTTTTTATCGATGAACTCGACAAGACGGTGGGTGAGAACGACGGCGGTCCGGACGTGTCAGGCGAGGGTGTTCAGCGTGACCTGCTGCCGATCATCGAAGGCTCCACGGTCATGACCCGCTATGGTCCGGTCCAGACCGATCATATCCTCTTTATCGCAGCGGGTGCCTTCCAAAATACGAAGCCATCGGATCTGATCCCGGAGCTCCAGGGCCGATTCCCGATCCGGGTTGAGTTGCAGTCGCTTACCGAGAGCGACCTGTACGCCATACTCACTGAGCCCCGGAACGCGCTCTCCCGACAGTATCTCGCCCTGCTTGAGACGGAGGGCGTTACGCTCGACCTCACGGAGGAGGGTTTGCGAGCCGTAGCCCAGCTTGCGACGGTGGTGAATCAACGGACGGAAGACATAGGCGCCCGGCGGCTTCAGACGATCATGGAGCGGGTGCTGGAAAGTGTCTCGTTCGAGGCGCCGGACATGAACGGGCAAACTGTCGTCATCGACGAGGCCTACGTCGTTGACCGCGTTGGGGATATTGCCGTCGACGATGAACTGAGCAACTTCATCCTTTGATTTCCCTACGCCGGTTGGGAGCGTTTAGCCAGAAAGCGGGAGACTTCGTGGACGAGAAGCAGGTGATGGCGGTTGACTTGGGAGGTACCAACATTCGGGTAGCCGTCATTTCTGGCGATGGCGACATAGCTCATCGAACCCGCGTGGCTACCCATGCCGAGGAGGGACCAAAGGCAGTCATTGAGAGGATCGGGACACTGGTCAATCGGGTTGCCAAGATGGCCGGTCTTGACAGCGACGTTCCTGTTGGTGTTGCTTCTCCTGGTCCGCTGAACCCACGCACCGGTGTTGTGCATTACACCCCAAATCTTCCGGGATGGCGCGACGTGCCCTTCGTAGAGATACTGACCAGTCTCATTGATCATCCCGCGACCCTGGCGAATGATGGGAACTGCGGCGCCCTCGGCGAGGCACGTTTCGGGAGTGCAAAGGGCGTGCAGAACCTCGTGTATCTCGCTCTTGGCACCGGGATCGGCGGGGGCATTATTTCCGAGGGCGTGCTGATCGACGGCAAGAACGGTTTAGGGGCAGAGGTGGGGCATATTACCATTGCCCTCGATGGCTCGCGCTGTACCTGCGGAAGTGTCGGCTGCCTCGAGTCATTTGCGTCGGGATGGGCAATCCAGCGCGATGCTGAAGCAATTGCCACGACAGAAGACGGAGACCTGCTCCGCGAGTTAGCCGGGGATGGGGAGATTCATGCGGGCATCGTCGCCGAAGCCGCCCGACAGGGCGATCCAGCCGCATGCCAGGTACTTGACAGGGCCGGACGTGCTCTCGGTGCCGCTATGGGGTCTTTCGTGAACCTCTTCGACCCGGAAATGATTGTCATCGGTGGCGGAGTCGCCGCCCTTGGCGATCTTCTCATGGCCCCAGCGAGGTCGGCTTTGCCGACACACTCATTTGTTGACATGCGCGGCAGTTTAGATCTGGCGTATTCCTCGTTGGGAGATGACACTGGGTTGTACGGAGCTGCAGCGCTTGCGTTCACGGTTTTTGGGGAGCGGGCCTGATTATGGCATGAATGTAGGCACGCCGATGGGCCCGTGCGACAATGGCGCCGTTATACCGTCACTCCGTATGAGACGAGGAACAGGGATTGAGCGAGCATCCGAAATATCTGTGGTGGAACGGTGAGCCGGTTGCTTGGGCAGACGCCACAGTCCACGTCTCTGACATTGCCTGGTCGGCCACCGGGGCCGTTTTTGAGGGCATTCGGGCGTACTGGAATGAGGAGCAGGAGGAGCTTTACGTTTTTCGACTCCACGAGCACATGCAGCGCCTGAAAGATTCTTCCAAGATGGTGCGGCTACCGATCGATGTCACAGTCGACGACCTGATCGAGATTACCGTGGAATTGCTTCGGAGGAACGGGAGTCGTGAAGACACCTATATCTTCCCGCTGGTGTACTTCGGCGGCGCCCGGACAGGACGATCGGACCCAGCCAAGCTTCGCGGCGATCTCCTCATCACCACTGATCCTAGGCCGTCGCATCTTGGTACAGGCGTGAAGCAGCGTGCCAAGATGAGCAGTTGGACGCGGATCTCGGACAATGTGATGCCGCCACGCGTGAAGAACATCTCGAATTACCGTAACGGCCAGCTGGCAACCTATGAGGTGAAGCTGGACGGGTACGATGTAGCGTTGCTGCTTGGCCCGGATGGCAAGGTCTCCGAAGCACCGGGGGCCTGCGTCATGTTCGTGAAGAACGATCAGCTCATTACGCCTGACCCGGCCAGCGGCATTCTTGAGAGCATTACTCGCGACAGCATCATGACGCTGGCACGTGAAGATCTCGGCATGCCGGTGATTGAGCGCCGGGTCGACCGAACCGAGCTGTATACCGCGGACGAGATCTTTCTTTGCGGGACGATGGCGGAGATTACGCCAATCGTTGAGATCGACCGCTTCCAAATGGGGGATGGTGGTATTGGCCCCGTGACAAGCGAACTGGAGCGGCTGTTCACGGAGGCAGTTCGAGGCAATGAACCAAAACGGGAGAGTTGGCGGACCGCGGTAGAGGCCTCTGCCTAACGACCCCGGGTCGTACCGTGCATAGAGATTCATCCCCGGAACGGCGATCGTCGTCCCGGGGATAATCACATCTTTCAAACGCGTACAATGTGTTGACGGGATGATTTTCGTCCCCCTGTGCTCGCCGATTCAGCATAGATTCAGTTTCGATTCGCATCATTGTCTATGGAATGCGGACCGACGAGTCGTATCCAGCTTCCTGTCAGTCCAAGCCGCATATGCCGGCAAGGTCTCTTTCCGCTTCTTACCAGCCAGGCAATGGCTTCTGGAGGACCAATGAAACTATCGGAATCTCTTGATGCGAGGAGCGGTAAGGCGTCGAGGACGCGGACGATGGTGACGAGCGTTCTGCTCGTCCTTGCCGTATGCGTCGGTATGGGTCTTGATCGGGTGATGATCGCCACCGGACTCGTGGATGCATCGACACAGCTCACTACCTCTGAAGAGTTCACTATTCTTGAAGAGACCTACGACGCGATCCGCAACAACTACGTCCTTGAGGAAGAAATCAGCGATGAAGAGTTGATGTATGGAGCTGCCCGGGGAATGGTTGATGCCCTCGGGGATGAGGGACATTCCGTCTTCCTCGATCCCCAGGAAGCTGAGGAGTTCGAACGATCGTCCCGCGGTGAGCTCGTGGGAATCGGTATCCAGATCGACACCGAAGCGAACCCCCCAGTCGTCATCGCACCTGTCCCAAACTCTCCTGCTCTTGAGGCCGGTCTCCTTCCTGGTGACGTCATCCTGGAGGTCGACGGCGTATCGACGGAGGGTCTGGAGCCGGAGGAGATAGGGAACCGTATTCGAGGAGAGGCGGGGACCGACGTCACGCTCATACTTCAGCACGAGGGCGAGGTGGACACATACGAGGTGATCATCACGCGTGCCAAGATCGACGTGAACCCGGTGTCGTGGGCGCTGCTTCCCAACGACGTGTTGTGGGTTCAAGTGTCCCAGTTCTCAAGTGGCGCAACGGAGGGTCTGCAAGAGGCCATACGCGAGGGTCAGGCGCTTGGCGCAACGAGCGTGATTCTCGACCTCCGCAACAACCCTGGCGGTCTTGTCTTCGAGGCCATGGGCGTTGCCTCCCAGTTCCTTCCGGACGGCACACCGCTCTATCAGGAAGTCGATGCGGATGGCAACACTGAGATCGTCAGGACCGTCGGATCCAATGGGGTGTATCAGGAAGGCCCCCTCGTGGTTCTGGTGAATGAGTACTCCGCGTCGGCGTCCGAGATTGTTTCCTCCTCGCTTATGGAGGCAGGACGAGCTCCGGTGCTCGGTGAGAAGACGTTTGGTACTGGAACGGTTCTCCTTCCGTTCGAGCTCAGCGATGGCTCAATGGCCGTGCTCGGCACCGAGTTGTGGCTGACGGGTGAAGGCGACGAGATATACAAGGAAGGCGTTGAGCCGACGGAAACGGTGGAGTTGGAAGAGGGGACCCGCACTGCGTTGCCTGTGATCTATACGTCGGAGACCGGTGACGAAGAGATTGCTCCTGAGACGTTCGAAGCAATCGAGGACGCGCAGTTACATGCTGCGTGGGAAGAGCTCGAGATTCCACAATAACGCCAGCCCGCAGACGAGCGGGATTCGCGGTATCGCGCTCTCACCGCTCGTCTGCGTGTGGTCCTCTCCAATACCATGGCATACTCGGTGCGTATGCCGAAGTTAACCCAAGGAGCAGGGCCAGCGGGTAGTCGCGGACCGCCACACCGGTAGATAATGCCCTGGAGTCGATAGCCAACGACATGCTAAGGAACCAGGCTTACGCTGGGCGATGCATACGTAGCACGTCCCGGTGAGTCTGCATGAGGAGAAACGCGAAAACATGATCTCAGTTGAGTCATGGCCACAGCCGGCAGTCAGAATCTGGACGCTTATGCAGCGTTTCCAGAAGTTCCTCGTCGTCGGCGCGGTGGGGTTCGCAACCAACCAGGGAGCGCTCTTCCTGCTCCACTCCTCGTTTGGGCTCGCAGTTCCCCTAGCGTCTCCTATCGCGATTTTCCTCTCCATGATAGTCACCTTTTACCTCAACGAGGTGTGGACGTGGCATGATCGGGGTACCGGCAGAATCATTTCCCGCGCTCAGACGTACGTCCCCATCAATATCGGTGGTCTTGCTATTAACTGGGGTATCCTGACGTACCTCCACGAGAACACAGGTATGCATTACCTGCTCGCGAATCTCATTGGCGCGGCTGTCGCTGCGGTGTGGAATTTTACCCTGAATAACGCTATCACCTGGCGGTCATAGCGGAAGCGGAATCGGGACGCCCGCTAGTGCAGGCGTTTGTAGGCGACAGGCAGCTCTCTGACATTTCTCGCAAGTGAGGGAGCTGCTACTGCCCTGGCGACAGATGGTACGATACGCGTGAGAACGCCGCGGCATTGACGCGGTGGCTGAAATGTGTGCGATCGACTCTGAAAACCGACGACATTATCAATGCTTGCCAGGGCTCCAGTGTTGCCCAAGGAAGGAACCTTAAGTGATGGAGAACGGTCACAATCCCAACGGTGCGAAGGAAAGCACTGTTGGCACGACGGTGATAATGGGTGCCGGCCCCGCTGGGCTGTGCTCGGCCTACGTCCTCAGCAAGGCCGGCGCGCCCGTGACCGTGGTCGAATCGGCCCCATTTGTGGGTGGACTGGCCCGGACCATCAGACGCCAGACCGAGTATGGCGAATTCAGGTTTGACATTGGCGGGCACCGCTGGTTCACGAAGAATGATGAGCTCAATGCGTTGTTCCAGGAGGTCGTCGATGACGAGCTCCTGTGGGTAAAACGCATCATCAGCATCTACTTCGACGGCAAGTTCATCGACTATCCGCTGAAGATCGGAAGCGCATTGACGTCGGTGGGCCCAGTCACGGCTGCCAGGGCTGTAGTCGACTACGGGCGCGCACGGCTGGAGCAGAAGTTTCGCCCGAAGGAGCTTCTCTCGATGGAGGATGCCTATGTCGATCAGTATGGGCAGACACTCTATGAGCTTTTCTTCCAGCGCTACTCCGAGAAGGTCTGGGGGATGCCGTGCGACCAGCTCAGCGGGGACTGGGTCACGCAACGCACCAAGGGTATGTCCCTGATGACAGCAATCAAGGATGCAGTTGTTCCTTCCAAGGGTGCCGTCGTCAGCCTGATCGACGAGTTCATGTACCCGCGTGATGGCTTCGGTCGGTTCTCGGAGCGCATGGCGGACTCCATCACCGCCAGCGGCAATGAAATCCTCCTAAAGCATCCTGTTCGACGGATTGTTCTTGACGGGCATCGCGTAAAGGGCATCGAGATACAGACGGAAAACGGCACAGACATCATGGAGGCGGAAAACTTCATCTCCTCGATTCCGATGACCGTCCTCTGCAAGATCACTGATCCGCCGGCGCCGGACGAGGTCATTGAGGCCGCAACCTCATTGACGTTCCGTGACATCATTACTGTCAACCTGATGCTCAAGAAGCGCCAGGTGAC
>JAUJLY010000276.1 GCA_030447145.1 Thermomicrobiales bacterium | reverse complement strand
GGCTCTCGCCATGCTCCTTGTGGAACGTCTCGACGAGTTGGCGGATCCTCCGCTCATGCCTCGGCGAGAGGTTCGTGTCGTCCACGATGACGTGACACCCGCGCCCCAGGGACGTCCGGATGATGTCGTCCCTGATCTGGAGCACCAGCTTCTCATTCTGCTTGCTCCATCGCCCGTTATCGAGCATGGCCCGCAGGTCGTCCTTGTTGACACGCTTGAACTGCCCGGGGTGAGCGTCGAGCTGCGCCTTCGCCCATGTGGATTTGCCGCTGGCCGGCAGTCCCCTTGTGAGAATGACGTCTGCCACGGTCCTCTTCCTTACCCAGTCTTTTGGTCTCCGGCGAATGCAACCAATGTCCCCGAATGGGACGGTCGCCCAGCATGGCAGGGAGCGCGGGAGTCAGACACGCCTGCCCTGGCTGCGGCAGTTCGGATCACCGGCGAGATAGACGACGATGTCCCCCGGCAGCAGCACATAGTCCGAGAGCTGGTAGAAGGGGCAACGTTCCGTCCCCCGTGCCACCCCAAGGATCAGCGAAGTTGCCAGATCTGGAAGATCACGCGCCAGGAGACCTCGCTCGTCCGACCGTACTTCGCGCTCGGCCACGGCAAGCCCTTCGCCGAATGCCAGCACATCCTCCAGGAAGTATGGAACGGCCCGCTGGCGCACTGCCGAGGCCATCAGCCGTCCGCCGGTCACCGATGGAGCCACCACGAGATCTGCGCCCGCGCCGTAGAGGAGCTTGATGTTCTCTTCCTCCCTCGCCGCGGCGACAAGCTGGACTTTCGGCGCCAGGTTGCGAACCGTGAGACAGATCAACACGCAGGCGTCATCCCGGTCGGGAGCAGCCAGGACGTACGCCGCCCGCTCTATCGCCGCCGCTTGCAGCAGCGACTCGCTTGAGGCGTCGCCACGCAGTGCGACCAGCCCCTCCCGTGCCGCCGCAGCGACGGCTTCTTCATTCGGGTCGATGATCACGATGTTTTCCCGCTCGTGGCCGTGGGCAACCAGCTCACAGACAATTGCGCGCCCCTTGACGCCGTAACCGCAGATCACAACGTGGTCCTTGAGTCGCTCGTGCAGCTCTCTCATATGACGCTCCTCTCGAAGTTGCAGGCGGAGTACGCTCATCTCATACGCCGTTCCCAGAAAGAGCACCCAGAGAAAGATCCGGATCGGAGTGAGCAGCAGGGCATTCAACAGGCGCGCCTCGGTGGTGACCGGCGAGATATCGCCATAACCAAGGGTGGTAAGGGAAACGACCGTGAAATAGAGGACATCGGTGATCCCGAGCGGTCGCCCCTCGTGCGCGTGGTCGCGCAGACCTGCGCGATCGAACCAGATGACCGCAACGACGAGCAGAACCAGGGCCAGGGCGAGCAGGATGCGCCGCACCAGGGCGGGCACGGGCGATGTCTCTGGCAACCGTAGCGGCCCGAGATGGGGAAGGTCGGGTGAAGACAACATCTATCGCAAAGGCCCTCGAATACCTCAGGCGGGAGACCGAGCGGGCGACGCCACGGCGACTTTCCCCTCTCCCCTCGGGAAGAATACATGCACCCTGCCGGGCCCCGCCGTGCTCCGATTGGTCTCCAATTCGGATGAAGCTCAGTGACAGGCCGGGAGCTCCAAATTTCCACCGGTATCTGGCTTGCGGCGCGTACCCAGGAACAAAGGGAGCACAGGCGTTCTGGCCTGATTCTTGCCTTCTCGGACTACACATCGGCGGGTCACGTCGGGGACACGATAATGGTCTCTTCTGACCCCTCGACCACGAGTAGCTGGCAGCGCGATTCGCGGGGCGTCAACCCGCTCTTGCCTCTGTACCGAAAGGATGCATCGATGCTGGACAAACAGGCGGCATTACGAGGACTTGTGGCTGGGGTGGCGGGTGTTGCTGCAATGACTGCGGCAGAGAAACTGGAGCAACAGTTCACGCATCGGCCGAACTCATATGTGCCGGCCCGCACGCTCGCGCGTCTTGTTCGCAGGGAGCTCAAACCGGACGAGCAGCATCGCGGGCTCAATTGGACGATGCACTGGGGACAGGGAATCCTGCTGGGTGCCGTCCGGGGACTGATGGCCCGGGGTGGAATTCGCGGGCCCGTTGGTTCCTTCCTCTTCCTTAACCTCCGGCTGCTGAACGACCAGAGCCTGGAGAACGCGACAGGTGTCGGTGCCCCGCCCTGGACATGGCCCGTCGATGAGCAGGTGATCGACCTCACCCACAAGGCGGTCTACGCCTTCGCCACCGGCCTGGTAGCTGACAAGCTGATCGGAGGGCCCAAGGGAGTGCCAGCCCCACGCCGTCCGTGGCGCAATCGGTAACCTCACACGGCCTCCAACTCAATGCCAGGGTGAGGTATACGTGGTCAGCATTGGAGCGACAGCGCAGCCTTGAAAACCCGAGGCTGGCCTCTCAGTTGACCTCCATGAATCACTCGACAAGCAGGACAGTTGTGAACCGATAGGATCCGTTGACGCCTGCCGAGGGGCGCAGTGCCACGGGTGGGCCGCCACCGAAGTCGCATGTGTGGCGCTCCTGAGTGCTCCGCGCGGGCCCTACCGCCCAGGAACCGGAGCGTTGGTGGTTCTGCGTAATACGTTTCCGAGGGGGCTCGGATCTCAACAGCGTACTGGGCTCACGATTACGTGAACCACGTTTATTCCAGAAGCCGGGTGTTCGCTGTGATTGCCATATGTGCGTCCTTGTGCTTCGCGTCCTCGCAGCGGGGGAGGTGGGCACTGCCACTTCTTCCACTCTACGCCTGCGAAGGCCGGGGCCCGCGCCGTGCGTATGGCATGGGAACACCTGGCGGAAGAACTGCCGCCTGCCCAACTACCCAAGCTGCGGTCTGTGGTATCGCTTGTATGGTGAAAGGAATCCCATGGACCAGCCTCTAAACGATGCGGGAGAGGCGGGTGAGTACCAGCAATCCGAATGGAGGGTGCAGCGCTTTGGCTGGAGTGTCATGGCACTTTTTGTGCTGGCGGCACTTTTCGGTCTCCTGGGAAGCAGTGGTCCCTTCGCCAAGTCCTATCTCACGGCCCCGGATGGCTCCTTCGAGGTTCAGCACATGCGCCTCGTCCATCATCATGACCCCTCGCTGCTTACGGTCACCCTCTCTCCGGCCCTGATTGAAAACGGCGAGATGCGGGTCTGGATGGATGCAGAGTATGTCTACGGCCTTAGCATCCAGACCATCTCGCCTGAGCCCGAGAGTGTCGATGTCGGGCCAGACCGGGTCGTATACACCTTCACCGCCGACAAAGAGGACGGCCCACTCACGATCGTCTTCAACTACGAGCACGATGGGTACTGGTGGCAGCAGGCGGAGCTCGGTGTCGAGGGAGGCGGCTCAGTTCGTCTCCGCCAGTTTGTGTTTCCGTACTCTGGTTGATCGTGGTAGGTAGATGCGTGAGGGACGACGATGGACGCAGTCTTCCGGGCCTTGACGGTGTACCTGGTCTTGATGGTGATCTTTCGCCTTTCTGGTAAACGATCATTCGGCGAGATCACTCCCTTCGACTTCGTGCTACTACTGATTTTCAGTGAGGCGCTGCAGTCGGCACTCGTCGACCAAAATGACTCCCTGACCGGATCTTTCATCGTCATCGTGACGCTCGTTACGGCCAATATCGGATTGTCGCTGCTCAAGCAACCCTTCCCCCGAATCGAGGTGTTGATTGAGGGAGTGCCGATCATCGTCGTGGAGGATGGCAAGCCGCTCTATGACCGCATGAAACGGGCGCGTATCGATGAAGGAGACATCCTGGCCGCGGCGCGCGAGACACAAGGCATTGACCGGATGGACCAGATTCGGTCCGCCGTGCTGGAGCGTTCGGGCGGTATCTCGATCATGCCGAAGGAGTCAAGCGGATAGTGCAGGCAAGGCCAAGGGGTACGCCTAGGAACTGGGCAGTGCCTCCCCTGCATGCGCCCCTCAGAGTGCGAGACGATCCCTGATACCCTCCGAAGCGATAGGACATACCGCCAACACGCGCTCACACGACCAATTCTCCTACTGGGGTTGTGGTGGCGTCGATTCATCAGATGCAACACCGAGACCAAGCGCGCTCCGCACGACGTGCACGAGGTGGTCGATATCAAACGGCTTGTAGACCACGGCAACGCCCAGAGCCTCTAGCTCCGGCTTGTTCACCTCCGTCTGGCGCACGGCACCGGTACAGAGGACGACCGGAAGGTGTTTCGTGCGGGAGTTCGTCCTCAGCTGGTGCAGGAGTGCCGATTCCCCTTCCAAGCCGTAGCCGAGGATGACCAGGTCCGGCGCAAAGGACACGATCTCTTTCAAGCCCGTCTCGTGCGTGATCCGGGTGGTGAGACGAAATCCCTCCTCCTCAAAGATCTCCCGCTTCAGGTCGAGAATCGCGGGCGAGTCGTTCACGACGAGGATATGAGGTGGTTGGCCGTCAGAATACATCCTTCGTCCTTTCGAAGCGGACGAGGGGGAGACCCGAGACGGCCGCGACTATACGGTTCAGCACAAGCAGGGGACCCGGTTGATTGATACTACCCAGCATACCGCGTGACCCTCGATCCATCACGTACGACACCAAGGGAGAAGCAATGACTGATGACCCAGGATCCCCCGTGGAATCGAACCCGGTTGCCTCATTGGA
>JAUJLY010000275.1 GCA_030447145.1 Thermomicrobiales bacterium | reverse complement strand
CTACGCCCCGTACCAGTTCCCCAAATGGAATAATGGCCCCGATATCTATTTCACCATGTCAATGTTTGGGCCATACCAAGTCTTCCTGATGCGTACACAGATCCCGGAGCTTGTGCCGCAATCAGAGCTAGGAAACTGATTCACGGATTCGAGGTCCGTCACCAGACCGTCATCCTGAAGGGCACCACTTACCGGTACGGGTGCATTCAGGTAACCGCCGGAGACGACCCATTGCCGTCGTGGGCCAGTTCACGCCTGGAACCACATGGTGCAGGAGAGGCTTTGACCCGAGGACGAATCGGTGTTGCGGGATCGCTCATCACGCCCAAGATCGGCTCTCCGCCGCCAATGAAAGCTGCAGGGAATCCGGATAAATGGGGGTGAGCAAAGGTTATAGGCACAGCCATTGCGATGAACCAGACGTAACGGCGTAGACACGGGCAATTTGTGAATTTCTTTTCGCTCTGAACCTCTTCGTACGTTCGCGGAAAGCAAGCTATTCTCAACCGTTACGAGCGGTCCATGTCCCTGAACCAGGATTGACAGGGGGGCAGGGAGGGGCTATGATCTCTACGGAGCGTACCAAGCGTACGTACACCTGAGGGCTCTGCATTGCTGAGGGGCGACAGAGCCGTCACCATTCGAATATCGTCTCCGCGGCCCGTACTGCGGAGGTAGCCGATTACGAATCGTGTCTGGGCTGGACAGCGCGTAATCGATCACCCGACCGGGGGGAGTCACCACATAATGACCGAGAATGAACGCCGCGAACAGGATAGGCTGACCCGAGAAGACATCATGATCCGGGTCTTTGCAGCCGCCAGTATCATCGCCAGCTTCCTGACAGCGCTGCTTGTCATCAACCCATAAGCCTGTCCCGCTGGGGCCCCCGGCACATCATCCCGAATTATTGATTCGAGCGACACACTGGCCCCTTGGCCAGTGTGTTTCTTGTGTTGCCCCCTCCTCTCCTATACTTGCCCAGCGGTACTCGGCACTTGAGAAGCGGAGAGGTCCTTCTGGCCCCTCCGGGGGAGGACACCATACGCATGGATCTTCATAGCTATCGCGTGGCACCCGGCCAAAAACTCGAACTCAGCAACTGGGATCCCAACGATACCGGTGACATCGCCGACAAGAGTGAGGCCAGGCAGCTGCTCAAGATCGAGCGAAAGCGCATTGTGGCCCTCCAGGAACGCCTCTTCGCCGAGGCTCAACAGAGCCTGCTGGTGATCCTCCAGGCGACGGATACGGGCGGCAAGGACGGCACGATCAAGCACGTCCTGAAGGGCGTCAACCAGCAGGGATGCCGGGTCCGCGCTTTCAAGGTGCCCAATAGCGTCGAGCTGGCTCACGATTTCCTCTGGCGCTATCACCAGCACACACCGCGTGACGGCTACATGATGGTCTTCAACCGCTCACACTACGAGGACGTCATCGTTGTTCGCGTGAAAAACCTGGTCGAGGAGGAGGTCTGGTCAAAGCGCTACGAGCAGATCAACGACTTTGAACGCATGCTAACGGCAAACAACACACGCGTCCTCAAATTCTACCTGCATATCTCCAAAGATGAGCAGAAGGAACGCCTGCAGGCGAGACTGGACGACCCGGAGAAGCACTGGAAGTTCTCCACCCGCGACCTGGCGGAGCGAGCCCGGTGGGACGCCTACCAGGTTGCCTTTCACGATGCGATCGCCAAATGCTCGACCGACTATGCTCCGTGGTATGTGGTTCCGGCAAACAACAAGTGGTACCGAAACCTCGTGGTCGCCCGCGTCATCGCCAACACGCTCGAAGAAATGAACCCGCAGTTCCCGCCGCCCGAGCCTGGACTTGAGGATATCGTCATCGCGGATTAGCACTCGCAGGCAGAGACGCCTCTGATCCGACGTGCCAGTGTCAGCCAAAGCAGCGCTCCAGAGAGACGCAGTATTGCCTCCCTGCCTCCTCACCCCGGAGATGACCGTCGATTGCTCCATGAGTCATCGTTCCGAGAGCGGACAGTACGATGGCCAGCCGTGGGAACCCCGCATCCCGCGTCGCCGTCACACATCCAACGGGGTCTAACGACGATGACGATCAGGACGTTACGGTGCGGGAGGCACGCATCATGGACATCACGAAACGGCTTGACGATATGGGACGTTCGACCGCGGTTCTCGGCGCATGGACGGCCATCGCAAGCGCGGCGAGCATCGTGATGAACGCGGGAGACGCCATCGCCGGCGAGGGGTACGCGATCACCCGGATCTTGCTCGGCTTGTTCGGGCTGGCCGCTGCAGCACTACTCTGGAGTGGCCGGAACTTCGGACGGGACGGACTCCACGCCATCATTGCCTGGGGAGCATTACAGATTCCCTACTTCGCCCAGGTTGAGGACGGCAACTGCACGAAGCAGCTGTTCGACATTCTGCTGGGCGTATCGAGCCAGACGACGGTCAACGGCAATGTCACCGACTTCTCCGCAGTAGGCATCAACGGGGTAGGCGTCGTGGTTGCGATCTGGGGATACTCCCGCCGCGAGCGAATCGACCTCTGGCGCCGGAGGGGTGTGGAGGCCGCCACTGCCCGAGGCCCAATCTCATCCGGATCAGGAAATGAGGAAGGGGCGGACACAAGTGCCCGCCCCTTCCTTGCACGCTGCGGCCCATACGCTTTTACGACTTGACGGACACCTGGACCTCATCACCGACAGTCCGCACCGCGTATTTCTCCGTCGCCACGACAACTGGCATCGCCGCTGCCTCGCCGGTCTGGATGTAGAACGCGCCCCCATGCAGGGGACACTCGATCTCGTCCCCAACAATCGTTCCATCCGCTAGCGACGCTTCCTCGTGCGTACAGGTGTCGTTGAGCGCATGGATCTCACCGTCGAGGTTGATCAGGCAGATCGGCTCGTCGTCCACCTCGACATACATCAGCTCGCCCGGCTCCAGATACCCTGCCTCGGCGACTGTCACCCAATGTTCCGCCACTGCTACTCCTTCAGATTTCGTCATCGGGCTCGTTCCCTTTGGCTGTATGTGGCCGAGGAAGAGCATTGCTCGCCCTCCTAGCTTGGCGCCTGTGTCGCGGCACAATCCGCGCCGCTCAGCAGCGCCCTAGACGTCTTCCAGCTCCTCCGCTGCATGCTCAACGCCATAGACGCCGGCCTTGAGCACCTTCAGGCTGAGCAGCGCGCACTTCAGGCGGGCAGGACTGAGCGGGATGCCGATCTCGTCAAGCAGCTCCTCCTTGCCGATCCCCCGCACTTCGTCGAGGGACTTTCCCTCAACCAGTTCGGTGAGAATGGACGCGGAGGCTTGGCTGATGGCACATCCCTGACCGGAGAAGGCGATTTCCGAAACGTGATCGTCCCTGACCCGGACATCGATCCGGATCTCATCGCCGCACAGCGGGTTCGTATCCTCGTACGTAAAATCAGCGGGATCGAGCGTACCCCTGTTGCTCGGGTTCTTCGAGTGCTCCAGGATGATCTCGCGGTAGATGCTGTCCGTCATGATCTGCTCACTTCTCTCCCTAACCGAAGACACGCTGCGCGGTGAGAATACCCTCGACCAATCGGTCGACATCCTCCGGGATGTTGTAGATATAGAAGCTCGCGCGGGTCGTCGCGACGACGCCAAGGGCCCGCATCAATGGCTGCGTGCAGTGATGTCCGGCACGCACTGCCACGTTGTGCTCGTCGAGAATCGCCGCGACATCGTGCGGATGGATGCCCTCCATGGCGAACGAGACCACACCGGCGCGAGCCTCATCTGGACCGGGACCGTAGAGCGTTAGGCCGGGAATCGCCGCCATCTTCTCCAGCGCGGAAGCCACCAGCCGGTGTTCGTGCGCCCACACGTTGTCCAACCCAATCTCGTTCAGGTAATCGATCGCAACACCGAAGGCCACCGCGTCGCCAACCGGCGGTGTTCCCGCCTCGAACCGTGCCGGAAGATCGGCAAAGGTCGACCCCTCCAGCGTCACCTTGCGAATCATGCTGCCACCACCCTGGTAGGGAGGCATTTCCTGCAGCAACTCCTGCTTCCCGTAGAGCACGCCGATCCCCATGGGTCCCAGCATCTTGTGAGCTG
This sequence comes from Thermomicrobiales bacterium, assembly GCA_030447145.1. Lineage (GTDB taxonomy): Bacteria > Chloroflexota > Chloroflexia > Thermomicrobiales > UBA6265 > UBA6265. The sequence goes on along the minus strand of JAUJLY010000275.1, from coordinate 593 downwards.
AGAAGGCGAGAAAGTCGCACTCGAGGTCCTGCACATCGATCGGCACGTGAGGCGCACTCTGCGCGGCGTCAATCACGACGACCGCTCCAGCCTCATGCGCCTTGGCGATCATCTCCCCGATCGGGTTGACCGTACCGAGACTGTTGCTCACGTGCGTCATTGCGACCAGCTTCGGCCCCTGGGCGAGCAGCTCGTCAAAGGATTCCTGGTCAAGGTGGCCGTCCGGTGTGACACGAACGAACCCGAGCCGGGCACCCTTCTCTTCGGCGATGATGTGCCACGGCACGATATTGCTGTGATGCTCCATCTCGGTGAAGACGACGAGGTCGCCTTCGGAGAGATTGGCGCTGCCCCAGGACCGCACGACGAGGTTGATCGCCTCGGTCGTGTTGCGGACGAAGATGCACTCTTTCGGCTTCCGGGCGTTGATGAACCGAGCCACCTTGCGCCGCGCATCCTCATATGCCGCGGTCGCCGCCTCGGAAAGCGCATAGACACCGCGATGGATATTCGCGTTCGTCTCGCGATAATAGTCCGCAAGCGCATCGATCACCACCTGCGGCTTCTGCGAGGATGCGGCGGTATCGAGAAAG
>JAUJLY010000274.1 GCA_030447145.1 Thermomicrobiales bacterium | reverse complement strand
AAGCGAGGGCGGTAAGGGTAAGCCCACCACCCCCACTATCGTCCGCTCCTCACCAGCACTGATATGCGCGGTAAGACCGAGCTCCTGCACCCGGCTCACGACGTGATCAACGGCATCCTGCCCGGCCCTGGTGTTCATTACGATAATCATGGGTACCCGCTCCGTGTGCGCCTTATATCTGGCAGCACATCTGATTCTCGAATTAAGCCAATGGTGGTCCAGGAAGAAGCATGTTCCAAATCAAACCCACCATAGTCAACAATACTCTTCCAGTAGGCTTATTGGCGACATCCTCGTTGAAACGGCACGAACCCAGCTCCACGGTGGACCCCCCGGACGTACCTCTCGCTTCCTGACCTGAAGCACCGAGCACAAGGGTGCCACCCTGCATCCAGTCGCGCTACTATGGAAAAAGTCAACTGCATTCGAAGATACCGGGAGGCTGAGCCAGTGTACGTCGCACGATTTTCATACGCGATCCGGCCCTTAGATCGAGACCGGGCGTTGACCCTCCTTGGGCAAGAGGTGGAAGCCGCACAGAACAAGGGGCTGGAGGCAAGGTTGCTCGTACCACTCACCCGTGCCTCGGGCGGCGCCGCGCTCCAGTTTGAAGTGACGATGCCCGAGCTGGCCACCTTCGAGACGTTCCGGGAACAAGGCGTGGGCGGAGAGAGCGGAACGCGGTCCTGGGCACGCGAGCTAAGCGAGCTTCTGCTTGAGCCGCCTGCGGTTGAACTCCTGCGGATCTCGAGCGGGAGCGCCTCGGATCCCTCCTCGCGTCGCGGCTGCGACGGCAAATGCCCCCATATTTGCCAATAACGAGATTGGCCTCGAGGAAACCACACGGCCAGGACGCAGCAGGGGCGGCGCCAACATGGGCGCCGCCCCTGCTCTAGCCGAACTTCTTAGTGCCTGGCTTGACTCACCCTGCCGGGGTTGCTGCCTCTTCAGTGTCCAGCCCGCCTTCGGTATCATCACCTGTGAGGCCACCAGCAATGAAGACGGAGACGTCGGTGCTACCTGCGGTCTGCGCACTCGGGCTGAGAAGCGCGATACCAGCGTAGTCGGAGTCGTTCAACTCCCGCAAGCCGATGACCAGACTACCGTTGGCGTCTACCGTGCCGGCAATATCGCCGCAGACTATGTAGGTCTCAATCTCCTCAGGGCTCAGATGAATATTGATTGCATGGTTGGCGGCCAGAATATCCTCCAGCGCAAGTGGTACGGTGGTGAAGGAGTACTCAGCCGGAATCGCCTGTGCTACGTCGTTCGCCACGTTCTCGTCAGCTCCGGTTCCACCGCCTGCGAGAGTGTGAGGTCTGTCAAGGGAGCGACAACATCACCCAGCTGATCACACGTGCCGGAATGAATGTGCGCCGGTCGGCTGGTAGCGGTCACAAGATCAGCGGTAGCGACCGGTGTTGCGTCCTGAGCCGGTGTCGCATCCTGAGCCAATACGCCGGTTCCGCCGGCTGCGACCGAGGCGCCAAGAAGGAGCCCCAAACCACCTGAGATCAACGATCGTCGTCCAAAACGCATCATGTTGCTCCGTTCTCTTTCAGGCGTACGCATTGGCGTCGCTGCCTCCAATTGCCCCACGTCTGAGGTGAGTAATAAGGAAGCACGAAATGTGCCAGATTGCTGGTGAGAGGATTCCATCCCACGCATCATCCTCAGATCCGGGCAGCTGTCTTAACCTGCAGATTGCACGGGGATGATGGAGATGCCTCCCGAGCGCTCAAGCACCGCCCGCTTTATTTGATCCAGGTCTTCGATGCCCTGGCTCTGCCGCGCGGCGGCGAGGATATCGCCCTCATCCACCCGCGCGTCGCATCCGCTCCCTTAGGAGGCGACCATCCTCAACGATCACAACTGGTCCTCCTTCCAGAAGCCGTTCAAAGGAATGGAATCGTTGCTTGAGGAGTGACATCCCGATATTCAGCACGACCAACGTCAGGATAACGACGAACACAACGGTGAGGGAATCATCACCGTCGACGAGGGCTGACTGGAGCGCCTTGCTGAAGATCAGGAGCAAGACGAAGTCAAACGGGGTAGTATCGGCCAAGGATCGCCTTGCCCGAGAGGCGAAAGATCAGCAACAGCAATGCATAGACAACCACCGCCCGAATTACATCGTCCATCTATGAGCCTCCTTCTGCAATCAGATCAGTTGATCCGGGTTCCTGTACTTACGGGAAGATGAATTGGGAGAACTCCAGAAAGGCCCCATCCACGAGCCCAAGCTGCACATCTTGCCGCCAGAATCCGTCGTGCTCGTACTGGAAGGTAATTTCCATCGGCCCGTTTTCCTCACTCACGGGAAAGACGTAGGTTATCCGCTCCGCGCCGAGTTCAACACTGTCCGGCTCGGGAACGATCGACTGAAGCCCCAGCGACGCGAGGCAGTCTGCGTCCAACCAAAGACGGACCTCACCGTCCAACGCTGCCTTCGGGGCGACCTCCACCACGAGCCGCGCAGGCGCATGGTGTCGTTCGAGGCGCATGTACTCGACACCGATGGACCCATCATGGGCCTCGTGGTATGCGCTTGCAAGCGGTTCCATGCTACCGAGACCGAGCAACCCAAGCAGCGCGGCCAGGACGAGAAGAGCCATGACGAGCCAACCGATACGCTGGGCAGTCCACTCGCGATACTGATATGCGATGTCCTCACCCATATCGAAAGATCGTTGATCCTCGCGTCCCAATCCGGACTCCACCGGGTTGCCGTCCTCCGCCGGGCTCATTGGTCCCGCCTACCGGATCGGTGAGTTACGCCTGCGCCCAAAACGGTCTTCGAGGGGGTGGGAAGAGATGCGATGTATTGATGCGAATTATGAGATCCATGCGAAAAACACAGCTAGCCTGATGCTGTAGGCGCCGAAATCTCCTCCTGATGAGTCATTCGTTCTGTGGTCCGCATCTTGGTGGCTCCCCGGCTGCAATCGAACACCTGACATCAGGCACGTCGGTGTGCACATCAGATACCATCTGTCCGGACAGGTAGCAAGGCACTGCGTTGGAGGTAGAAGTCTGCCCCGACTAGGGTTGGCCAGTATTTGCTGGTCATGGCACGGCCCTTGCCAATTGCGTCTTCGGGATCGCCAATACCCGGTGCCTTACGATTCTGCGCGTCTAGTTGTGAAGAGATAAACAAACCCTGTTCGTGAAAATCTTGACTACGAATGCAGGTTGGCTTACTATTTGTATGTAAGCCGTGGCACTTCCGGCAATGACCGCGAAAGCTGGAACACACTCGCGCTGTTGGACGGAGCAAGGACCAGTTGTTCCCTGGTGCTGCCAGAGGCCGAATATTCAGGAGACGCGTTACGGTAACGGAACGAAGGGTCACAGCCAACGCTCACCAGCAAAAATCACCGCGTCCAACGTGGTCGCGGATTTTCACCGGCAATGTCGCCGCATCAGTACCAGAGGATCTTTATCAGTATGTTTGTGCCCTCAACTCCCCTTATTTCCCCTATTGACCCGAGCGAACTTAACCGCATCAAGGATGGCCGTCCTGCCTCTCGCACGGAGATTCTTGACCGGCATTTGAAAGAGCATCGCATTACGACCCAGCCGATCACGGTTGATCAGCCGATTAGGGTCAACACCCGGAACAACATACACCGGGCTCCAGCACGTCGCCATGTAGCGCCGGCCCCTCAGAACCCGGTCGCCAAGGTTCGTCGCGGTATCAGCCGGGCCCTCATCACGGCCGGTGAGCGTATTGGTCCGGAAGCCGCATAGGGATCAGTCTTCCGCATCAAGGACAGACGAGCGAACCGTCCCGTTTTCCGGGGACGGTTCGCTCCGCTTTGCGACCGCAAGTGCACGCAGTTGACCGCTGCCCACGCATTCCGTTCGGTATCAAATCTTGCGACACATATTCTGCATAGTGTCGGCCCAAGTCACACCTCGTCACCATGCTCACGAGCCTACCGCTCCACTCTGGCAAGCTCATCCTCATAAAGCGGTCGGAGAAGCCGCGGCGCCACGAGGCGCTCCACCAGCTCCCGGATACCACCCGTGTGCCAGTTCGTTTCGATCCGCACATGACACCCATCTCCGTCAGGCGTCACAGTAAAGGTCGTGGCCCTGCTCCATTGAGATCGACTTCGCGCAGCACCCGTCCAGGTTCCGGCTCCTCGACCCGCTGTGATAGGACTCCGTCCGTCCGCCGACCGTGACCTGAAAACGGATAATGGTGCCTGCACCGACCCCTCTCTGCTCGACGCTGAAGTCCGAAAAGGCGTCCGGCAGGATGCGAGGATGGTGGTGCTGATAGTCGGCAAGGATGCGGTAGACGCGCTCGGCGGGCGCAGCGATCTCCCTCTCAGCGGAGACCGAAATACTGCTCATGAACCCCTCCTCAAGCCTAACTCCGTTTGACTCATATGGAGTTCTCGAAACCTCGCCCGGGACTGCCACGGACATATCACGATCCGGTTCGGCAGCAATCAGCTGGACCTAAAACAGGGGAAACTGCAGCATCATCGGCCGCAGGAGGATGCCCAGGCCGGTGACACTATTTGGGCGAGCGGTGGGGAACCAGGGGCTGTTGAGGCACATCGAGCATCTCCCGCGGACTCATCGCGCGCGCGGCTTGGCCCAGCGGCGCAGCCGACGGCGACGCCGCTCCCGCTCCTCTTCGGCGTCCGGTGACCGCCGAGTG
>JAUJLY010000273.1 GCA_030447145.1 Thermomicrobiales bacterium | reverse complement strand
GCCCAGAAGAACAAAACACAGAGCATCGTCATGGACGCCGCCGATAGGGCGCTCGAGAGCACTTTCTGGGCAGGTTTGCTGGGCGGCACGGTTGAAGTGACCAACCATTGGCACAGCGTGTTTGTCGATGGCGAGCGACGCCTTGCCTTTCAGCTCGCACCGAACCACGTCCCTCCCGATTGGCCCGACGGGATGCCGCAGCAGCAGATGCATCTCGACTTGTGGGTCGATGACCCCAAGGCCGCTCATGATGAAGCAATCGCCCTGGGTGCTTGGCTCCTGAAACCGGCCGACGACATCGAGGCGGCCGAGGGCTTCCAGGTCTACGCGGATCCCGCTGGCCACCCGTTCTGCCTTTGTTGGGGCTGACTCGGACCGGGCCGCCGAGGACGTTATGGATGTTGGGCGGTAAGCCTGAGCATGGGATGGAGCATCAGGTAGGCAACGACCCATTCATTATTGGTGACATCGGATGGGTCCGGTTTGCGGGAAGGTATTGTGTCCATCCTCAAGTCTACCGAGTGCATAACAGGCTCTAGAGTCCTCGATCGTACCGGGCGCTCGCGGGAGGGCATCCACTTCGGACACGGAGTGGATGCCCTTATGTATCATTAGCGGCCGATATGCTGTTTTCCTCTTCATAGAGCCACTTTCCTTCCTCGTGTAGCCAATCTGTGTAGCCAACGCCCTATTCTATGCTTGTTTCAAGGCTCGCCATCTCGCCCAAGAGGTCGGTTGCCTGGCGGATCGCATCGGCGCTGGCGTGGGTGTACACCCCTAACGTCGTGGCCAACGACGCATGCCCAAGGATCGCTTGTGCCACCGTCGGATGAACGCCATGCGCGGCGAGAAACGACGACGTTGCATGCCGGAGGTCATGCCAGCGCATGGGAGGGAGATCCGCCTGCGTCTGGACTTGTTTGAAATGCCGACGAAGCGCTGAGACATTGATTGGCGCGCCAAACTCGTTGGCGAACACCACGCCCCACTGGGCTTGCCAACGCCCGCCGGCCGCGAGTCGGTCTTCCTTTTGACGGATCCGGTGGCGGGCGAGCGCGTCCGCCACTGATGCAGGGAGCGGGATCGTGCGTCGGCTCCGCTGCGTCTTCGGTTCCGTGAAGGTTGGCTGACCATCAATCACCTGCAACTGCCGCCGGATCGTCAATAATCCGGTCTCGAGATTGACATCCTCCCAGCGCAGCCCAAGCACCTCACCTTGCCGGAGGCCAAGGAGCAGCGAGACCAGGTAGAGCGCCTCCAGTCGGTCACCACGCACTGCTCCAAGCAACCGGTTCGCCTCTTCAACTGTCAGGTTATGGGCGTCGTAGGCGGAGATACGCGGCGGGTGCACCAGTGTGGCGACGTTGCGCTGGACCAGGTCCTGTCGCATCGCCTGATTCAGGGCGGCTCGCAGGATGTCGCGGATGTAGACGACCGAGCGAGGGTAAGGCCGCTGGCGCTCTTGGCATCGAGCATCGCCTGGACATGACGCTGCGTCAGCTTCTCCAGCTTGTGCGTGCCGAGCGCGGGAATCAGGTGCAGATGTACCACCATCGTGTAGTTCTTGAGCGTCTTGGGAGCAAACTTGGGTGCCACGCTGCTCAGCCATTCCTCGAGGAAGGAGGCGACGGTTGTTCCGGCGGTCTGAACGGGGAGACCGCGTCGAAGATCGTTGTGGATCTTGACCAGCTGCTGCCGGACCTCTTCCCGGGTGCTTCCGTAGACGACCTTGCGCCGGCGTTTACCGTCGACCATACCGAGCGAGACGGCGCCGACGAAACGCCCGTCACTCCGCTGGTAGATCGATCCCTCATTGTGGCCGCGGCGCTTGGTCGCCATATCGATCTCCGTGGTTCCCGAAAATTGTTCCTTCCCAATCGTTTTATATAGGGGAATGGGAATTGGGAACGATTGTGTTCGCTACAATACATATGCCCTCACCGTTCCAGCGGTGAGACGCGTTCCGCTAGCGGCCTGGTTCTGTCAGGCCGCTAGTTTTCCCTCGCGATGTTCCTCAACCAACTCGATCTCGTCCATGGTCACTTCAAGCACGGCCGCCAGTTCGCGCAACTGCGAGAATCTCGGCTCAAACCGGCCGCTTTCCCAGTTGTAAATAGTGGACGGTGCAACGCCAATGCGGTGCGCCAACTCTGCTTGGTTCCATCCGCGCTCTGTCCGTAGCTCTTTGAGCGATCGCCGCATGATGCCTCTCCATCGTGACCGGCCCTCATGTGCCGCTGCCCTGATTGTAGCATAACTACATATCAATATATGCTTGACAGGCGTCTTCGCATATATTACTATTTGCTTATGAGATACGGGAACGCGTCTCACCGACACAACGGGCCGGAACCGCTGGAACGGAACCGGCAAGCCCAGGACGGCAACATGAACGTCTCAGTCAATTTCGGAGCCGGCGCGTATGTCCTGGATCGCATCGGTGGAGAGCCGATCTGGCAGCGGCCCGTGAGCACGGTCCGCGTCAACGACGAGGTGCGGATTCTCGTCACGGGTACGCGGTCGGATCTGGTGCTTAGCACTGGCGCAGTCGATGTCTCGGCTGATGTGCCGGCGTCCATTGTCGACGATCACGCGGCCATCGTGGAGTGGTGGTACGTGGAGATCGAACGCCAGGAAGCGGAGCGAGAGACGGTTCGCCTTGAGGCCGAGCGCGACGAGGCGATCCGGCGTCTCGGTGAGAAAGCCCGGGCGGAGGGTGTGCAGTTGTTCCGCGATGCCAGGGACGACCGGTACTACGCCAGCTCCGTGAGCCAGCCCGGGAAGATGCATTACCTCACTGGCGTGAGCTGCGATTGCATGGGTTTTGCCTCACATGGCCGCTGCAAGCATCACAGCGCCCTCGTGGTTACGTTGGGATGGGTCGCTGACCACATCACCTTCGAGCCGGATCCGATCTCCATCGCTGGCACTGGACACGAGGAGGTCGCAGCCTAGGCGTCGCCAGGATCGTCCACATGCAACGAAAGCCCACGACGCGGCTCCCCCTAGGGGGTCGTTGCCGTGTCGCTCGTGCGCGCCACGTATCAGCGGACTCCATGCGGTGTGATCGACTGCGTGGGGTGATGAAATACAGCCATCCGTTCGGATTGATTCCCCTGCGTGATCCAACAGGGCAACAAGCTGCGTTTTACCGTCGAAGGAGTTCTGCCGTTGCCGATCAGCGGCAGGGCCTCCTTCAAGGCATGTTCATTCCTGGCCGCGTCATCAGCCGCCCCTCCCGGTCTAGCCGGATGTCCACTATCGCAAGCGAGCCGGTTATGACTTGGCACCAGACGGTCCCGATCGTCAAACCTTTCACGGCGGGTGTTGGCCCGCCCCATTTGACCAGATGCTCGACATCATCGCTGACTGCTCGATCTCGGCACCTGGGTAGCGCTCGTGGAGGTTCCGCTCTGCTTCTGCCAGGACAGGGCCGGCATGCTCCCGGATCTAGGTGATGAGCTCGCGGGCCTGTTCGATGCTATTCGCATCCTCGGGTCAAGACCAGTTGGGGAGGCGGGGATCAGGATCGTTTACAGAGCTTATAAAGGAGTGATCCTTGATCTGAATCCGGTATGTATGGGCCGTTGGCAGAAGTCGGCCATCCGCTCTGGTCATTGTCTAGAGCTGGTATGAAAACTATGCACTGTACGCAGCCCATTCCTTGGCGATTCTCGCATTGGTGGGCGTACTCCCTACATTTCCCCACGTCATCTGTCCGCTGAGGCTCAAAAGAGCGCGATCTTTTCATGCGCTGTTACGAAGCCAATCGAGCGCGGATCCTACCGCTCCACTGTTACCCCACGCCAAAAGGCGATATATCCCTGAATATTCTCCGCAGCCGGACTGGGGGAAGGGTAGTACCAACCGGCGTCTTCGTTCCTCGCTCCGTCCACAACGACGTTGTAATAGCTTGCAGTCCCCTTCCACGGGCAGCGGGTGTGGGTGGAACTTTCGCGCAGGTATTCTCGGTTGACTGACTCCGGTGGGAAGTAGTAATTGCCTTCGACGACAATACCTGCGTCACTCTCAGCCAGGGTGACACCCTTCCAAGTTGCTCTTGCCATGATCCCCTCGTTTGATATGCACTATTCGAACTGCTGATATAGAACCATCATAAAATATTTTCGTGGTCTCTGGAGCGGCGTTCCCTCCGAGTCCGGGCGGGGCGACGTGCTGTTCGTAAGGCAGAGTACTATGACGGCTCGAGGTTGCTTGTGGGGTTACCCTCCGGTCGCCCCGGCAGGCGGGATGCCGGAGGTCGGCCTTGGCACATCGGACCGGCACGGTTACGTCGGTTTGTCGACAGCGAGAATACTGCCGCAACAGCAGAGGGAGATGACGCTATGGAGCCCATTCTCGTCAAGATGTTCGAGCACAACCGCTGGGCGAACCTGCGCGCCGTCGAGGCGTGCGCCGATCTGACCGACGCCCGGCTCGACGCGACCGTGCCCGGGACGGCCGGCTCCGTCCGGGACACGCTGATGCACATCGCCGGCGCCGAGCAGCGCTACGTCCAGCGGCTGAGCGGCCAAGCACCGACCTACAACGAGCGCGACGGCGGGCGGTGGCCGGGCGCCGACACCCTGAGGCAGGCGCTCAGCGCGAGCGGCGGCGCCCTGATCGAACTGGTCGGGCGGGCCGACCCGGACGAGGTCCTGGAGAGCGAGGGCCATGGCCGACCGGCCAAGCTGCCGGTCGCAAC
>JAUJLY010000272.1 GCA_030447145.1 Thermomicrobiales bacterium | reverse complement strand
TGGCCTTCATGCCGAACGCGTCCAACACATCGAGGATACGGGGAACACCGACGGCCGGTCCGTAGGCCGAGCTCGAGATGAGCGTCAGCCGCTCATGACCATGTTGTGGATCCCGTACGAGCGGAATCGTCTCGCCGTCGACATCAAACGTCAGGGCGACGGCGCACGTCTGTCCTTCAGGCCATTGAAAGCGAACCACGCTCATTCCTCCCCGCCGCATCGCCGCGCCGGGCTTGATGCGGGTTCCACTGCTTCCCCACGCTTTGCCCGGTGCCGGGCGGGCCTACGTCCTCAAACGAGGGTCAAGTTCATCCCGCAACCAGTCACCAAGCACGTTGATCGCCAGGACCGTCATCACGATGGCCAGGCCCGGCAGGGTCGCGACCCACCATGCCACCGTGAGGTAGTTGCGACCGTCCGCCAACATGCTGCCCCAGGACGGAATCCCCGGTTGCACCCCGAGTCCGAGAAAGCTCAGCGCTGATTCGGCGATGATCATTTGTGCGACCTGCAAGGTTGCAATGACGATCAGCGGTGTCAGGAGGTTGGGAAGAATATGGCGAACGAGAATTCGCCCGTCCCGAGCCCCGCTGACCCGAGCCGCCTCAATGTATTCGCGCTCCCGGATCGCCAAGACTTCACCCCGAACCACGCGCTGATAGATGACCCAGCTGGCAAACCCGAGCACAATGATCACGTTCATGAGCCCGGCGCCAACGACCGCCACCAGCGCGATTACTAGGAGGATGAACGGGAAGGACAGCTGCACGTTCGCGAGCCAACTGATGACGCTGTCGACCCGCCCCCCGTAGTATCCCGACAAGAGACCGAGGAGGACACCCACCACGCCGGCGATGAGCACCGATGTGGCGCCGACGATTAACGACACCCGGCTCCCGTAAATGAGCCGACTGAGCATGTCTCGGCCGAGATGATCACTCCCAAGCACATGCCCCGAGCCGTCATTCAATGGTGGTACAAGGCGATTGAGGATATCTTGGGCACCCGGATCCTGTGGGGCGATCAGGGGCGCTGTTACTGCCGACAGCACCACGAGGACCAGTACGACGAGGCCGACGGGCGCGCCTCCGGTTCGGACGAATCGTCGCATCCGCGCGCTTCGATGGCGGATACGCTCCCTCGACGCGTCCCGCAGGTCTAAGGAAGGGCGAGCAGAAACCGTGGGTGAGGTCGCCATCGTCATCCAAACCTGATGCGCGGATTCAGATAGGCATAGGCCACATCCACGAGGAGATTGATCAGCACGTAGCCCGTGGCGACGAGCAGCACGGTCGCCTGGACCACCGGATAATCGCGCGAGTAGATGGACTGCATGGCCAGTTGCCCCACCCCCGGCCACGCGAAAATCGTCTCGGTGATTACGGCACCGCCGAGAAAGCCCCCCAGATCAAGACCCAGGACCGTGATGATCGGGAGGATAGCGTTCTTCAGGGCGTGGCGCTGGACAACAACGAGGTTCGCCAGGCCTTTGGCGCGCGCCGTTCGAATGTACTCCTGGCCGAGCACGTCAATCATTCCTGACCGGGTGAGCCGGGCAACGCGCGCCGCGGACCAAGTGCTCAGAGAGATGGCGGGCAGGATCAGGTGGCTGATCCCACCGCGGCCAAACGGTGGAAAGATTTGCCACTTCACCGAAAGCAGCAGAATCATCATGATGCCCAGCCAGAAGGCCGGAACACTCTGTCCGAGCATGCTGAGCACCATGGCGGAGGTGTCCACCGGAGAGTTGCGCTTCATCGCTGAGATGATGCCGAGCGGAATTCCGGTGACGATCGAAATGACAAGCGCGGCGAGCGCCAGCTCGAGCGTGGCGGGAAAGCGGTCCAGAACAAGGGCTAGGGCCGGCTGATTGAACTTGAGGGAATTACCGAGATCACCACGAACAGCCCCGCTCAGAAACCGATAGAACTGCACATACAGCGGTTGGTCGAAGCCGTGAGCGTGCCGGAATTGCTCGATGGCCTCCTTCGTGGCATCCTGCGGCAAGAGGAGAACAGCGGGATCGCCGCTGATGTGAAGAAGGAGAAAGACAACAGCGGACACCCCAAACAGCACGAGAACTGTTTGGTACAAGCGACCGAGGATGTATTGCCCCATGACGACGCGCTACCCGGAGAGCGATGCTTCGACGAGGAAGAGCTCCTGGTCCGGACGCGGTTGCCATTGCAGACGCTTCGACAGTCCGTAGAGTGCCATCTGCTCCCAAAGCGGAACGCCTGGCATGTCGTCGTGCAAGATCTGGAGTGCTTGCTTGTACAGCTGCTCGCGGGCAGCAGTATCAAGCGTTGATCGCGCCTCGTCGAGCAGACGATCCATCTCAGGATTGCTGTAATTGGACCAGACGGTGTCCGAATGGAACAACGGATACAAGGTTCCGTCCGCGTCAAAGGTATTGCTGGTCCAGGTGCCGAGGATCATGTCGCCGAAGTCGTGTTTCTGCCAACCGGCGAGGAGCACCGCGCTCTCGACCAGATTGATGCGGGCTGTGATGCCCGCCTTCGCCAACTGCCCGGCAATCGCCTCCGCGTACTCCTTGCTCTGCCCACCCGTGCCAACCATAAACTCAAGCTCTACGCCATCCGGGTAGCCAGCCTCGGAAAGCAGGCCTTTCGCCTTGTCCAGGTCAAACTCGTAGCCCGGAATATCCGGGCTATAACCCAGGTGCTTCGGCGTCAGCATGGTCGCGACTTTTTCCCCGTTGCCGAGGAGCAATCCCTCAATAAGAGCGTCACGGTCAAGTGCGTAGGCAATCGCTTGCCGAACCTCGCGCTTAGCTGTCGGCCGTCCGCTGTCCGGCAGCGCCTGCAGCTCGATCCAGGAGATCCGCTCGATCAAGGTTTTCGCGACTGTCAGATCTGGCGTGGCTTCTAAGGCAGGCGCGTTGATTGGGGGAACCGCCAGGATGAGGTCGGCGTTCGCCGTCTGGAGCGCAGCGATGCGGGTGGCGTCCTCAGGGATGATCCGGAACACGACCGAGCTGATGCCGGGAGCGCCGTTCCAGTAGCCCTGATTGGCTTCCAAGGTAAGGTGGTCACCCCGCACCCATTCCACGAACCTGTAGGGACCTGTTCCCACTGGGTTCGCCGCAACGTGTTCGGCGCCGTTCTGCTCGAAATACTTGGCGGGGACGATGCGAAGGTTGCAGAGGGTAATGGGAACAAGGGGGAATGGCTGCTTCGTGATGATGCGAATCGTATACGGGTCCACCACCTCGACGTGGTCGTAACCCGAGATGTTGCTGAATTGGGGAGAGGCGACGGCCGGATCAAGCACGCGCTGGACCGTGAACCGCACGTCCTCGCCCGTGAACTCATCGCCATTGTGAAACTTGACCCCACTGCGGAGTTTGAGCTCCCATGTCGTGTCATCGATGGTCGTGATGGATTCGGCGAGATGCGGTTCGATGGTAAATTCGCCGTTCGCCCAAACTTTGCGCAACAATGTGTCGTAGATATTGCCGTAGACGTTGATGGTTTGGGCGTCATATTGCATCGTCGCATCGAGCGTGGTGACATCGTAGGTCAGACCCACGGCCAAGGCCGTGGTCTGCTGGGCAGCAGCCCCCGCGCGGGTGCCCGCTGAGAGCAAAACAGCAGCTGCAGGAAGGGAAAGTCCGAGCCGTCCGCAGTGCTGAAGGAACTCGCGTCGACTCAGCCCGGCCCGAAGCAGCTCATTCAAAGATCGCTGATCCTGCGTTCCCTGTTCCATCGCCATTCTCCTCCTGCGCCTCCAACTGACCGATGTGGGCAAGAGCCCTCTCCGGTGACAATCTGGTGTTCTAACGCTCGGCGTGTTCGAGGACGGTATAGGTGACGGCTATCGGAGGATTTTGGAGCTCAATGACCGCGTGCCCACGCCCTCAATCATCAGCTGCGTGGGCTAGCTGGTGGCCCGATACGGATGACAGGTCGTAATCCTCATCGGCGTGCCGCATGGCGGTCCAGTCAAACGCGAACTTCTCGAGGCTCAACACGTGAAGCGTCTCGACCTGTTGGATGCCGGAGACGCTCGCGAGCCGTTGCGTAAAGAAAGCGTGGGCGTGCTGGCTTGAGCTGAAAAACCCTTCGGCCAAGATGTTACTCCCGCCTGACACCACACCCACCCACCGGAGTTCCTTGAAAGTCGAGAGCATCTGCGCCGCCGCAACAACGCGATCAAGCGAGACCCGCAGCACAATCCACACGTGGATCGGCAGGCCAATCTGGTGCGAGTACGCATAAGCTCGAATGGTTATGAGACCTTCGCTGGTCAAGCTCTCGATTCGGCGGCGAACTGTTGCCCGAGGGAGCCCGAGTTCGCGCGCTATTTCCGCAGCAGATCGACGCCCGTCAACCTGCAACTGACCGATGATCTGCTCGTCAATTTCGTCAATATCTCGGGCCAAGCATGGACCTTTCGCTCACACGGCTCGTTGGGAGATGAGCAGAAACTGCACAGATGGTAGGGCGAATGGTCACCGCTGTCAAGCGGGCGTAGTTGCACATGGTCGCCCGGGGGTCCATCGATAATTGAGCCAACTTGAGAGCCCTTGGTCTGTCAAGGAAATCTAGCCCGACTTTAGAGTCAGAACGAATAACTTTAACCTTCTCCCTAAATTGGTCCGGGAGAAGGGTAAGTCCGCGACTTCCGTTGGTGGCACCTGAGCAGTCGTCCAAGCTGCTGACGTCTCCAGATGGAGCGTTGGGAG
>JAUJLY010000022.1 GCA_030447145.1 Thermomicrobiales bacterium | reverse complement strand
TCACGGCAGTCGACGGTTGCCTTCGGATAGATGCCGCCGAACTCCTCGATCTCGAGGAAGCCTGTCTGGATGACTACCTGAAGCTCTTCAAGAACGGTGAAGAGTGCCCTGTTCAGCTCCTCGGCATTGGCGGCACCAAGGTTGAGACCACCCCCCGCATCGGCGATACACTGCAGCGTTCCCTGTTCTTCCTGTGTGAGACCAAAGCCAATCACGTATGTCGTGACGTTGACATCGCCTTGAGCGAGTGCTTCCGCGGCTTCGCACGGGTTCCCGCCACAGGTTTCGAGGCCATCGGTCACCAGAACAACTGCATTGACCTCGCCTTCCTGAGGTGCCTGGAAATCCTCTGCGGACTCCTGAAGCGCAAGTGTGATAGGCGTCCATCCGACGGGGGTATAGCCTTCGATCGCGCCACGTAGCGCGTCCTTGTTTACACCTTCGATGGGAACGACCAGCTCCGTAGAGCGGCAGCTCTCTTCCCGGTCCTGCTCCTGATTGCTGCCCTGGTGGCCAAAGACACGGAAGCCGACATTCACCCCTTCGCGCTCAGGGATCGCGTCCACCACATCATTCAGGACCTCCTTGGCGGCCTCGATGCGTGTGACGCCGGGCGCGACCTCCTGCACCATGGAACCTGAGGAGTCCAGGACCAGCTCGACGTTGACCGTCCTCGCGCTCGCCTGATTTGGACTTGGTGTCGAATCCTGAGCGACGGCGAGTGTCGGGCTCGCCACAACAAGCATCAGCAGAAACATGACAAGGCGAATGAGCGAGGCTCGTGACCCGGGAAAGACACGCATCGTTCTCTTCCTCTCTTCTAACTTCATGTACGCCTGTGTAAGACAGGCAGGAAGTGGGGAATCGCTTGCGGGCGATTCCCCTCCATTGTTCTGAGAATCTACTGGACGGAGTTTGCACGAAATATGCCATTGTCATCGCCAAATGGATGATTTGGGTGGCCCAATTGTTGCGCATATTTCGCGATATTGATTCTTGCTTGACCCATGCCGAATATACCGGAGGAAAGATGATGCGGAATCGTCGTGTTGCGCCGCTCTTGCTGGTCCTGATGCTCGTCGTTGGGACGGTGGGTGCCGGGCAGAATATGTTGGCCCTCGCACAGGATGTCCCCGTCCAGCCAGCAGGTGAGAGCGGAGGCGGTGACGAGATCGTGGTCAACGGGGCCCGGTACCTCCGGGATCGCGAAGTCACCGTTAACCCGAATCCTTTACAACAGGTTGCCGATGAGAACGGCAATCCGGTCTACGAGAAGACAGGAGGAAGCGATCCACTGGGTGCGGTATATGTGCTTCCGGCTGAAGGCGGTGACCGGGCTATCCGGTATCTTCCCGAATTTGTTGGAGACCCTGCGGCAGCGTGTCCATCAGAGCTCGTTGCGCGAGAAACGATCCAGGGGAACGGCGCCACCTACGTCGCCGCCGGTCCGGAAACGGACATGAACGCGGACCAACTGACCGAAATCGGCACTAGTGATGATGGCGAAATCATCTATGCATACAGCCCAGAGCAGCCGTTCGAGGAGATTCTGGTAGCCCAGAGCCAGGGCCAGGGCAACGTCCCGCTGACGAGGTATGTGATGACCGGGCCAGATGGTGTTCCGGCGCCGTTCTCTGACGGATTGACGTTCGCCGGGCAGGAATTCGCCCCGGCGCCGGGCGCCGTCAGCTCTATCGAGGGGCTCACAAAGGTCGGATGTGCCGGGCTCTTCCCGGTCTACGCCCAGGCCCCAGAACAACCCTTCTCGACGATCACGCTTCAGGTCGGTGACCAGGCTGTGTCGTTCCAGGCACTTGAAGGGGATGCAGGGATCACTGCAGTGGAGACCACTCCGCCCCCTGCGCTTCCGACCGAGGTCGTTGCCACGCCACCGCCGCCGACGGAGGTTGTCGCCACGCCTCCACCGCCTACGGAAGTTCCTCCTACAGCCACACTGGCGCCCGAACCAACCGCGACTGCGACGGCAGAGCCGACGGCGACACTGACGCCGGAACCAACCGCAACGGCAACGGCGACGCCGGAGCCAACGACTGCACCGACGCAGCCACCAACCGCGGTGCCCACCGATGCCGTCGCTCAACCAGCGGAAGGTGAGGAGCCAACTGCGCCGCCTACCGAGGTTCCGCCAACCACTGCCCCCGGTACTGTAGAGCCGACACTGCCACCGTCGCGGCCGACCCCAACTCCGCAGCCACTCCAGCCACGCGCCGTCGTGCCGACACTGCCTGCAGGTGCACCTTCGCCCGCTGCCTCTGACCGCACGACAGACGTCACCTGTTCGGGTGAAACCGGCGCACTGGATGCAGATGGAGTTCCCGATCGCCTGTCAACAAGCATTCAGTACGGTGGAATTGGCTATCGTTACACTGGACAGATCGCAGTTGCCGATGCCGGATCCGTCGAGGCTGTCGGGTGCGTGGGTGGATTCGTGATTTTTGAGCCGGCTGAGGAGACGGACGCAGGCCCAATCTATCTCGGTCTCGACGAGTCACCGGACACGCTCTTCAGGTTCGAGCAAACGAGGTCATTCACGGTGCAGTCCGAGGTGACAGACCAGCCCCGGACGATCGAGACGGCTGGCACGGAGCAGCAACCGGCGGTCCGTTACCGGGCAGCTGAGCCGCTCGTACGCTCTACCTACTCGAGCCTTAGCCTCATCGTCTATGTGGCCGATGCCAATATTCCCGCCCCAGAGCGTCTCCTGGGGTATGCAGTCGGAGGCGACGTGTTTGCCGAGTACATGCTGGAAGGCACCGGCGAACAGGCGTCGCAGGAGATCCTGACAGAGGCTGAGACATTAGGTATTCTTGGCGAGATGCTGCTCGGTGGTCAGCGCTACGTGCTGACCTCGCTGTGGACTCCCTATGGTACTACCACAAATGGATGGGTGACATTGTACGGGCCCGCGGGTGAGGATGCTCCAGAGCAGCTAGTAGGCCTGGATCCGAGACGGGAGGACCTGATGGTCTTCAACCGCACCGAGTAGACCGGCTCCACGGGGCCCCGAACGGTGTGACAGACTGGCCCCTATTGAGCGGTTGCTCAATAGGGGCCAGTCAACGTTTCGCAGGAATTAAAGCCTGTATAGGCTTCAGCTTGTGCTGCGCCTGAAATCGGAGCGTATGGGTGAAAGGTAGATGGAATGCGTCGAAGAGGCTGTCTGTGGGGATTTACCGGTGTAATCGGCTTTCTGGCCCTGTGTTGCGTGCTGGCATACTTCGTGGGTCTACCCAGCCTCCAGGACTCTATACGGGACGAAGTCGCTGAACAGCTCTCGACACAGGTGGCCCGGCAGCTCAACGCCCAGGTTCCAGAGGGTGTGGCAGTGGGAGCGGGGGAATATCGGCTCTCCCTCAGCGATATCGAACAACAGATAGCCGCCGACGCCGATCCGTCGACGGTGGAGGCTGTCAATCTGCGTGCTGATGGGAATGAACTGGTGCTCTCGATTGCTACGGACTGGGAGACCATCGAATATCGTGGTATTCCAAAAGCCGGCTCAACGGGGCACCTGGAGATGGCGGACATGCGGGGCGATGGTGGCGGAATCGATTACCTCTTGCCACCGGGTCAGGTTGGTGGCGCGATCGAGCGGGGCGTGAACCGCTATCTGCAGGCGCAGGGGCTGCAGTTGCAGGACGTCCAGCTGCATGAAAACGATCTGGTATTTAACCTTGTCGAATAGGTGTCGCAGAAAAATCCGCCGTCCTGCCTTCCCCGTTCAAGGGTTACTACAAGGATTCGATGGATATCAAAAACATTTGGACTGGGCGCACGCCGTACTGTGGCGATGATCTCGTCGATTGTCCTCCTTCTGGGTCACCCGACCCAGACCCGCTAGGCCACCGGTCGCACGTCCTTCATGATGAAGCCGCTCTGCGGCCGGGCCGGCATGATCCGCGGACTAATGCTGAGGTCTTGCTCCGGCACCGTGTACGTCATAGCGTCCGCGAGGTATACCGCCGCCTGTTTGAGCAGGGCAATAGTCATCCACTCGCCCGCGCAGCGGTGCGCTGTGAAGTGATCCCCCCTCCCTGGGGGATGAAGTTGAAGGCGCTGCCATCCCAGCCGCGGAAGCGATCAGGCTGAAAGGACTCGGGGTTCTCCCAGAGTCGTGGGTCGCGGTCCGTTCCATACACGTCCAGCATGACCCAGGTGCGTGATTCGAAGTGGTAGCCCTGCCAATCGAAGGGCTCGCGCACGCGCCCACCGATGAAGGGAAAGAACGGGTAAAATCGCCGCACCTCCTGAACGAACAGCTCAGTTTCCTCATCCGCTGCCGAATCGATGAACCGCCTGCTTCCGGGATAGTGATAGAGAGCGTGTGCTGCAAAGGCGATGAATTGAGCAACGGCGACGGTGGGGCGCAATATATTGATAAGTTCGACGGCGGCTACGTCTACAGGGAGCAACCCTCCGCTCAGGTCGCGGTATGTGGCAATGACCTAGGCGGCGGAGGATTCGGGCGGCTCGCGCTTACCCTCGCGGATCTCCCTGATCACGCTCCGCACCCACCGCTCCGTTCGTTGCCGAAGGAAGAGCGCCTTCCAAGTTGTAGGACCAACGCCACCGGCGCCTGTGATCATGGCGGAGAACTTCGACGTACGCGTCTGGACTTCATGCTCATTGAGCGGCACTCCTGCCCAAGCACAGACCGCCCGGCAGAGCAGCAGTTCGACTTCATCGAGGAGCACGATGTCGCTCCTCGTGGACCACTCCTCGATCCGCGATCGCCATTCGTCCGACGTAATTCGCAGCAGGTCCTCGATGCGCTCTCGCGTCATGAGCTGCATAAACATCGCCTTTCGATGGCGGTGGGCTTTGCCGTTCTGCATCGCGACGCTACCCGTGTCTTGCAGGAGCCGCAGCGTCTGGGGTGGTAGTGCACCCTGCCGAGTGAAACGACCTGGCTGGTAAAACATTTCGGCCGCGTCTTTACCCCGGACACATATCACCCGCTGCAACATGAGTCGCGTCTTGAAGATATCCGATCGGTGCCCTAGAAACCGGCTTGGCAGGAAGCGGTATCCCTGTAAGAGGAGCATGAGTGAACTATCGGCGGTCTCATCGCGAGGGATGTCCACCATAAGCTTTCCGGTAGGAGGAGGTAGCACCAGTAGGCGAGTGTTTCATCGGGTGATCCAAGTCTCCTGCTTTTGGCATCGGTGCAAGGTCTGTACCAAGGGGAGGATGCATCGGGAGCGGAGCAGTGCCGCCCGGATGCTATTCTTGCCGGAGCAGTGAATTCCGGGATGCGTTCCGATCGGTCGCACCCGTGGCTGGTGATACGAGGGTATACGTGAGTCAGGACGGCGTACAACGGACACCACCCTGGGCGAAAAAGCAAGCGTCCGACGAGCCGGGGCTGGAAGACCGGACGGATGTCACCCCAGTAACGGCATCGCTCGCTGAAGACGGGGATTTTGCAGCAGAAGCTCCATCTACATCAGACAACGAACCTGGCGAAACCGTGGGCACGGGTACCTCGATAGCGCTCGGCTGTGTCGCAGGGACGATCCTGCTGATTGTCTTTGGCCTCATCTTTCTTGCGTTGCTGGCGTTGCTCTAGCCTGGAAGTGGTCAGTGGACGTCGGGATCATCCCCATGTCCATTTGCTGATACACTTCCTTTGACTTCGTGTTCTTGCTGGTCCTGCACCCTGGCGCGCAACGGGATGGCCGTGCAAGAACCGGCGCTTGGGCGCCGACCCTGCAGCAAAGACCGTGTGCCAGCAACTTAACCGTTGACGGCCGACATGGAACCGCTGGGAAGTGTTCCGTTCCACTGCCGCTTTTACGGCTGAGCCGCGGACCTGTAACAGCGTCCATCCCGATGCTCCACATGTAATGGAATTCCGGAGAACACGGCATCGCAGGCAATGAAACGTGTGCGCCCGGCTTCGTAGCCGAGAATCTCTGGCGTGCCGCTTGCATCGACGTTCGTAGCGAGGGTGGCTCGCCTATGGGAACCAGCCCGGTGGCGATGCCGGAACCTGATGCCCGAGATGGGGAACCCCGCAACGACGACCAGCACGGCACGTGGACGTGAGTGAGAGCTACCCAGCAGCGCCTTCTGGAAGCAGACAGGATTCACGTTGGGTCGGTGCACCAGGTGCGAGACAGTTGACCAATGCTGGTGGTTCACGGAAGACCAGTAGTTTGGCGACATATGGGGGCTGGACCGTGCCGTGGCATAGCGAACCACACGGGACCGTAACGAAGACAGAGTAACGAAACGGGGCGATGCGATCAGGACATCGCGCAATCACGGACATAAGGAGTGGAACCGAGCGGGAAGCGAAACCGCATTGGGGCCGACAAGAAGCGCATATGGGCAGGACCAGGTATGGACAGGATTCGTTGTAGGCGTACCGCGACGAGCGTTTCCGTCCTGTCGCCCGCGCAGGAGTAGGATCTTTTGGACGCTCAGGATAAGAATCAGCAAGACAACCGGCAAAACAGTGAATCCGGAAGCGAGCAGGCACCGAAGAGAAGTGGAAATCGACGGCGTCGGCGCCGACCGAACCCGGAAAGTCAACAGGAGCAACAAGGTCAACAGCATCAGGAAGCAGCGCCTGACCAGCGGAACCGCGAACAAGGCAACCGGGGACAGCAGGGTGCCGACACCGAGCAGCGGCCGGAAGGCCAATCGCGGCGTCGCCGTCAGCGACGCCGGCCGGCCGGCGAGCAGCAGCCCCAGAGCCAGGATCAGCAAAGCCAGCGACAGGCTGGTGCTGGAGGCCAACAGCAATCGCGACAAGGCAAACAGCAGGACGGCAATCGCCAGCAGCAGCCACGCCAGCAAGGTGGTGACCGGAACCGCAACCCGAATCTGAACCAGCAGAAGCAATCCCGGCGCGGTGGGCAGCAAGGCGAAGCGACGCGCGAGCAGCAAGAGTCCCGGCCGGGACAGCAGCATCACCCGCAGCAGAACGAGCATCGGCAGCTGAATCGCCGCCCGCTGCGTCGCCCACGACGAGAGGACGAGGCTCCTGAGCGCCGGCCGGGTCCCCAGCGACAGGGTGGTGGCCAGACTGGATATTCCGTCCTGGGACCGATTGGAACCGACACCCTGCGGGTAATCCCGCTTGGTGGTGTGGGTGAGGTCGGCAAGAATATGACAGCCGTCGAGTGCGGCAGTGATATCGTGCTTCTTGACGCCGGTGGCAAGTTCCCCGAGGAGGATCAGCGCGGCATCGACCTGATCATCCCGGATATCACCTTCATCACTGAACGCATGCGGAACTTCCGCGGAATCCTGCTCACCCACGGGCATGAGGATCACATCGGCGCACTGCCGTACATCATCCCGCAACTGAGAGACAAGATGAAGGGACGGGTGCCAATCTATGGCACGCCGCTCGCGCTTGGTTTCGTTGAGCGCAAACTGTTGGAGGCACGCCTCGAACAGGAGGTGGAAGTGCACAGCGTTGAGAGCGGCACGAAGGTGACATTCGGGAGCATTACCGCCGAATTCATCCACGTCACGCACTCAATTCCCGACGCGTGTTCGATTGCACTCCATACGCCCGTAGGGACTATCGTCGACACCGGAGACTTCAAGTTCGACCCGACGCCGGTTATGGGCGAGCCGACCGACGAGAAGCTGCTGAAGAAGATCGGGCAGAACGGTATTCTGGCGCTCTTCTCGGACACGGTTCGCGTGGAAATCGCGGGCAGCACACCGTCCGAGAAGGTGGTTCACGACAAAATTGATGAGGAGATCGGCAAGTCGAAGGGCCAGGTGATCATTGCCACCTTTGCCTCGAACATCAGCCGCATCCACATGGCCTTGCATGCCGCCGAGAAGCATGGGCGCAAGGTGGCCGTCGCCGGTCGCAGCATGGAGCAAAACGCTCGCGTTGCGCTCGATCTCGGATATCTGGATCCGCCGGAGGGACTCTTCGTCTCGCTGGAGGAAATCCTTCGGATGCCGAAGGAAAAGCGGGTGATTGTAAGCACGGGAAGCCAGGGCGAGGTTTCCGCGGCGCTGGCCAGGATTGCCGCTGGCGAGCACCCGAAGGTTCGCGTGGGGCGTGGTGACACAATCATCGTCTCCGCATCACCAATCCCGGGTAACGAGAACACGGTCTCCCATACCATCAACAATCTCTTCCGGCTTGGTGCAGATGTTGTCTACAGTGCCCTGGATCGCGGAGTCCACGTCTCCGGTCACGCCGGCCGTGATGAGCTGAAGCGAATGATCCAATTGCTCAAGCCGACGTACGTCGTGCCGATCCACGGAGAGTACCGGCACATGTCGCTCTACCGGGACCTGGCCACCCAGACCGGCATCCGGCGCGATCATGTGCTCTTGCCCGAGATCGGTGGCGTCATTGAGTTCACGAAGAACAGTGCCAACCAACGCGGTCGGGTGAAAGCTGGGAACATCCTGGTCGATCGGCTCGGGGAACGTGGCGGTGGCCAGACGGTCCTTCGTACCAGGGAAAACCTGACCGATGACGGCTTTGTCGTCGTGACCATCGTGCTCGATCGGCAGACTGGCGAGCTGATCGGCGGGCCGGATCTCGTGGCCAAGGGGCTGAACAAAAATCTTAATGACGGCGCGCTGAAGGAAGCCGAGCGGGAGTTGCGTCGCATGCTTGATCGTCGCAAGGAGGGAACTCCCCAGTACGGCTATGTCATGCAGCGCACCAAGGAGGCCGTCGGCAAGGTGCTCTACCGCCATTCGCGCTCGCGTCCGCTCATCCTGCCGGTGGTGACTGAACTCTAAGTTCACCAGCAAAGATTAGCGTGACACGAAAGCGGTGCTTGCTAGATAGCAGGCACCGCTTTCGTTTTCCGTACGGCGACGCCCTTGGTCGTGATCACTGTGTTGGACGTGGTTCGCGCAAGATTTACCTGATTCCGTAATTGTCTGTTGACGCGCGGCAGGGGCCGGGCCAAGATACGAAGAGTCCCTGGCAGCGGTCTTCAGTCAAACTGCCGATATGCAATCGACAGGGTACGGAGATAGTAGGCCACCTGAATATCTTGAGAGCATTCGGTTTGCCGCTCCAGCGGGGAGCCACTGCCATATGGTTTTCGACGCATCTGCCTCAAGACCCACTGCAGTGGTTGATGCGCGTTTATTGGGCCCGGCAACGCTCGCGCTGGATGAAAGAGCCATTCGAGATGGGAGCAGTGTCAAGGTGAGGTCAGGCAACATGGACGTTCCTAATGAGGCTCAAGGACGTGTCGAGCAGGATCGGCATCGGCCCCGTTATCACTTCCTGCCGCCCGCAAATTGGATGAACGATCCCAACGGCTTGATTCAGTTCCAGGGCCAGTATCATCTCTTTTATCAATACAATCCGAATGGCGCGTTCTGGGGAACGATGCATTGGGGACACGCGATGAGCGAGGATCTCGTGCATTGGAGGCACATGCCCGTAGCACTGACTCCCGAACCCGGTGGCCCGGATGAGGACGGTTGCTATTCAGGTGCGGCGGTCGTGTATGACGGAGTCCCGACCCTCGTGTATACCGGCGTTCGCGGTCCGGACCAACTCCCTTGCCTGGCGATGAGCGAGGATGAGGATCTCGCCAATTGGAGGACGTTCCCCGGCAATCCGGTGGTCGCCGGAACGCCGCCCGATGTGCAGACGACCATTTTTCGCGATCACACATTGTGGCGTGAAGACGGCGACTGGATGATGGGCGTCGGGGCAGGGATCGAGGGGAGCGGGGGTGCCGTGTTGCTCTATCGCTCTGACGATCTCATCCAGTGGGAGTATCTCCATGCGCTGGCCACAGAGGACCCGGCGCTAAACCGCGAGGGTGGTGTCCTCTCCACGGGATGGGAATGCCCCGATTTCTTTTTTCTCGACGATAAGCCGGCATTGATAGCCTGCGAGTGGGACGGCGGGCCGATCGCGGTAAGTTACTGGACGGGAGAGTATCTCGGAAAGCGATTTACAGCACATCACAAAGGCGCGGTCGATGCCGGCTCGCCCTTCTATGCGCCACAAAGCTTCGCGGACGAGTCCGGAAGGCGGATCATGTTTGGATGGCTCAGGGAGGCCAGGAGCGAGGCCGTCCAGCGCGATGCTGCTTGGTCCGGTGTGATGACCCTGCCTCGAGTGATCACGATGCGGGAGAATGGCGCACTCGCGTTTGCCGTTGCTCCGGAGGTGGAGGTGCTTCGAGGACGCCAAGCCAAACTCGATGTCTTGAACAGTGACGTTGATCTCTGTGGAGTGCCCGGGGATTCCCTGGAAATCCAGGCGAGGTTCGATGCTCACGCCGGGAACCCTGTGGGCTTGCAGGTGCGCTGCTCGCCCCATGACGATGAGGCAACAACCGTCCTTTGGGATGTGGAGACCGGTACCCTCTCGCTTGACACCCGACGGTCCAGCACGGATCAGGAAGTTACGGGGGAGTTGGTATTGTCGTTTGTGGACCTCAGTGGCGAGGAACCGCTCTCACTGCGAGTCTTTGTCGATCGCTCGGTGATCGAGGTCTATGCCAACCAGCAGATCGTTCTCTCGGGACGCATATACCCCTCGCGACAGGACTCCTTCGGTGTACGGGTCACTGGCCCGGACGCCCTCATCGGGGCAATTGATATTTACGAGATGAAACCCACGACTCCAGGCTTGTAGAGAAATGCCTGGCTGTCTGAGGGGCTAAACTGGAAAAGGGGCTTCAGCTCATTACACATGCTTCGCCGTCATCTACCCATTCCGCAGCCCAGTCGGTCAAGGTGGCTATAACGGCATTGAGTTTGTGGCCCTTTTCAGTCAGCTGGTACTCGATCCGCACCGGTGTTTCGGGGTGCACGATACGTTGCACGATACCCTCGGCCTCAAGCTCCTTCAGCCGCTCGGAAAGAAGGCGATCACTCAACCCCGGGACCGCGTGAATGATGTCGGTAAAGCGGGTTGCGCCTTTGAGGAGGGCACTCAGGATTGCACCGGTCCACCGTCGACCGATAAGCTCCACCGCCTTGTGGAACTTGGGACAGATGGAGATGTTGACCGGTGGCGTTTTGGTTTGCATTGCTAGATTCTTGCCTCTGGATTCTATGGTGGCGTACATGCTGGTCCCAATAGTGCTCATTATAGGTTAGGCGCTCCACTTGGTGCAGGGCTTACCAATTGTATCGGGCGTATTGCGCTGGTGAAGTCGATACAGCAAAAGCATCCGCATGGGTAAGCAGTGAAAATTGGGTCAGAAGAAAGTTATACATGGGGGTATCCGCCGCTGCGTACCTCCCGTAGTCCGACGATTACAGAGCGCGCGCGATATGGCAGCAACTGCCGTGAGGAGCAGGAGCCGTGTCATTGGCCTTCGTTGTCTTCAGGCCGGATGCGATCATGGGGGCACGCCCGACAGCCATGCAGCGAGGTCATTGTCCATGAGCCTTTGAACTGCACTGAAGGGTTGTGTGCCTGAAAGCCCGTGACGAACTTCAACTCATGATTGAATTCGCCAGCACCGAGGTAGCTCCTCCTGTAACTGCCGGGGTCAAGGCAGTCGCCCCGTTCACCTTCTCGCGACCTCGCGACGGCGTAACAGTTGCCGCGTCGCAAATCGATAGATCGATTCCGACGTACCTTGCATCAAACCACACCAGTTGATCCGAGCTCGACAAGTGCCCGCTCATATCGTTCGAGACGTTGTCGTCCGGCGACATAGATGGCATGTCGATTCTCGTCTGGCTCGTAGCTGCGCACGATGGTCGTGTCGGGGTCCAGCAGTGAGTCGATTGCCCGGATAGACTCCAGGGCAGAGATTGCGGCACCCCGAGCGGACGCTTCCGCTTCAGCGTTCAGTGCGTGGATTTGGTGGTTCAGCGTGTCGGACAGAATCTGCAGCCAGAGCGGTGATCCGAGTGCGGCGCCGCCGTTGGCGTGGATCTCATGGTCCGCTTTGACCAGCGCCCGTAGATCCTCGTAGATGGATGCGAACCGGTAGGCCGTGGCTTCGAGAAAGGCACGGTACAGCTCTCCCGCAGTCGTGCCGAGACCTAGGCCAGAGATGGTGCCGGTCAGCCGGTCATTCCAGGAAGGGGATCGCTCGCCCGCGAAGAAGGGCAGCACGGTGAGGCCATGTCCGTCCGCTTCAACCCGCGAGGCAGCCTCTGTTAGCCCGTCGAAATCGTGATCCTGGATCAAGTCTGCCAGCCAATACGTCATATTGCCACCGTTACTCAAGGCACCGCCTGCGACACGATGGCGACGATCCAGCCTGTATTGCCACAGCTTGGGCGAAAGCGGTTGGGAGACTGGCTCATGGTCGGTCTCGTCCGCGATGATCACTCGCATTGCCCCCGATGTACCGATGGTGAGAGCGACGCGGTCCGCGCCGACACACCCGGCACCCACATTTGCGGCGGCACCATCACCGATTGCTGGGTGCCAGGCGGCATTCGCGAGATCGGGCCAGCGAACGCGGAACCCCTCGATCGGTGGGGGAAAGGCAACATCGCGGTCGGTTAATTTGGGCAGCTGCTCGAGGGTGAGCTCGAGCACGGTGAGCAGTTCATCATGCCAGTGCGCGCCGCTTGAGTGAAGCAACCCGGTGCCAGACGCCATGGAAATGGAGGTGGAAAGCTCGTGATGGATTGTCCAGCTTAAGTAATCGACGAAGGACACCCATATTTTTGTCGACGCATAGGCGTCAGGGTTTGCCCGCCGCAGCCACCGGAGCTTGGCCGGCCAGTAACTCGAATGGAGCCTGCATCCCGTTTCAGTATGGATGCGGTCTGCGTCCAGCGTCTGCTCGAGGGCCAGGGCATCGTCACCGGATCGCTTGTCCGCCCACATAAGGACGGGCGTAGTGGGTTCACGATCCTCGTCCAATCCCATCAGGCTATGCCAGAAGGACGTCAGGCCAACTGCGCGAATGTCGCCTCGCCGTGTGCCCGTGTTGGCGAGGGCATGATCGATGCAGGAGTGCACCAATGAGACAAGATGATCGGGATCGGCAGTTGATCCGCCATCTGGAGATGTTTCCAGCGCGTGCCGGATCTGGTGCTCGGTTCCTGTCACCACGCGGCCCGCTGTGTCGTAGAGAAGTGCTCGTACAGATGACGAGCCGATATCAACGGCCATGACCAACGGGGCCAAGGCATCTTTGAGGTCGCTCTCAGGCATTCTGCGTCCCTTCCGCTCGGTCCCCGGTATTATGAAGTATATGGTTGCATGATCGCGCGACATACCCGTAGCGCGACATAGCTCTTGATTTGGGTGGTGGACACCCATCCACTCGCTAGCGACAGGATCCAGAAACTCCATGGGGGACGTTCAAACGACGGGACGAGCAGAATGGGAGAGCGTCAGTATCCTGCCAGTAGACGGTATCGGGAATGTTGCTCCAGGGGATCCTCTTGAGCAGATGATTAGTGACGCAATCGCGGAATCGGTGGGCGAGCTGCGATGGGGCGATGTTGTCGTCGTGACCCACAAAATCGTCAGCAAGGCCGAGGGTAGGCTGGTCGATCTGGGCACCGTGGAGCCGTCGGCCTTCGCGCAAGACTATGCCGCCACCTGGGCCAAGGATCCAAGGCAGGTCGAGATGGTGCTTCGGGAAGCAAAGCGCATCATCCGCATGCACCGTGGAATCATCATTGCAGAGACAGAACACGGCTTTGTGTGCGCCAATGCCGGTGTTGATGCGTCAAATGCGGGACCCGACATGGTGTGCCTGCTACCCAGGAACCCGGATGAATCGGCAACGCGAATTCTGGGGGCGTTGCAGGGACGATTTTTTCCTGATGCTGAGGGGGAGGACCGACCAATCGGCGTTATCATCACCGACTCCTTTGGAAGGCCGTGGCGGAACGGGATCGTCAATGTTGCAATCGGGATCGCCGGCATATCGCCGCTCGCCGACTATCGAGGTCAGTTGGATCCTGACGGATACGAGCTACGGGCGAGCATCCTGGCAGTGGGGGACGAGCTTGCGGCCGCAGCTGAGCTGGTGATGCACAAGGTCGCAAAGCGGCCGGTGGCGGTCATCCGCGGCTATGAACGTCAGCCCGGATCGCCATCTGGCACGGGGCAAGACCTCGTGATGCCCGAGGAACGGAATCTTTTTCCGTAGAGGGTCATGATGTCCACATGGACGCGAATGAGGGGACCACTATGAGCAACCTGGGTTATGCCGCGTCGTTTGAGCAGTTTCACCCGAATGATCTCCTGGAGTATTGCAAGCAGGCGGAGAAAGTCGGGTTTGGCGTCGTCACTGCGAGTGATCATTTTCATCCCTGGGTCCCGTCCCAGGGGCAGTCGGCCTTTGTCTGGTCCTGGATGGGCGCCCTGGGACAGGCGACATCGCTCCAGTTTGGAACGGGTGTCACCCCTCCCGGCTGGCGCTACCACCCGGCGATCATCGCCCAGGCGGCGGCCACACTCGAAGCCATGTATCCGGGACGATTCTTTCTCGGGCTTGGTGCCGGAGAGGCGCTCAACGAGCATATCGTTGGCGACTACTGGCCGGAGGCGCCTACACGACTGGAGAGACTGGCCGAGGCAATCGAGATTATCGAGATGTTGTTCACCGGCAAGGTCATCAAGCACCAGGGCAAGCATTTCCGGCTGGAGAGCGCGAGGTTGTACACCTTGCCGGAGAATCCGCCACCGATTTACGTGGCTACCTCAGGACCCATCATGGCGGGTCGTACGGGCAAGCTGACCGACGGAATCATCACAGTTGGCGCGGCCGATGAAAAGCTGAAGATGCTGATGGAACGCTTCGAGAAGGGTGCTCGCGAAGCCGGCAAGGACCCATCCTCGATGCCCCGGATCCTCCAGGTCAAGGTGAGTTACGCGAAGACCGATGAGGAAGCGATCGACGCAGCAGTGAGAGACTGGCCGAACGGTGGCATGAACTTCCCAAAGGCGGACATCCGTAATCCTGAGGACTTCGCGGCGATGGCGAAGCTAGTCCGGCCAGAGAATTTCAAGAATCGGGTACTCGCGACCGCAGATCTCGATAAGCATGTGGAATATATCCAGCATTTCATCGATCTCGGGTTTGGCGAAATCCACGTCCACAACGTCAACCGGGATCAGGGGCAGTTTATCGAGGCGTATGGCAAGAACGTGCTGCCGAAGCTGAACTGGTAGGACTCACGGAGACTGGTGCAAGCGGGGGTGCTGCAGATGAAGCACCCCCGATCATTGGCAAAAACCGGATCGATGGCCTCTTTCCAAGAGTCCGCCGATGGTTCCTGTTGGACGGGCTGAGGATCACGATTGTTGACCGATCCTCGATGTCTCGGATTAGCCGAAGATCTCACCTCTTAAGTTTATCGTCTGACCCGGCCGTACCTGTCGAGTACAACGACGGCCATAAGCAGGCTCCTGTTTTACCGGCTGGAACGGATATCTGCTCACGCCGACTGCCGGACGATTGCGGGCGGCATCACCCTCTGTGCGGTCTTGAGTACCGCTTCTCCGTGCTCGACCGCTTCTTCGTACGTCATTTGGGAGAGCACGATCGACTGGACAATCCCGTTCTCGTCGATGAAGACGTGGGTAGGGAAATTGGCGATTTGCCAGTCCTTCGTCATCAGGGCAAGTTGCTGGGCCAACGCTGGCTGCTCCGTTGAGTCGATCATCGACGCGAT
>JAUJLY010000271.1 GCA_030447145.1 Thermomicrobiales bacterium | reverse complement strand
ATCGATGACCGTCCGGGCATCGCAGGAACACTAAGCCAGCTGGGGATCATCGCGACGGACCGCGGCGATTACACGCGAGCGCGGGGCCTGTACGAGCGGAGCGGCGCTCTTTACGATCTCATCGGCGACCGCATTGGGTCGGCTCGCATCCTCAACAACCTCGGCATTGTGAGCTTCTGGCAGGAGGACTACGGGCGGGCAGCAGCGCTATTCGAAGACTCCCTGGTTCACTTGCGAGCGTTGGGCGACCGTCCGCGTGCCGCCGTGGTGCTGGCTAACCTGGGCGAGGCATTGCGAGTGGAGGGTGACCTTGATCGGGCGATGGCCGTCGCCCGTGAAGGACTCCAGATCTCCCACGAGGTCGGTGACAAGCGCTCGGCGGCAACGGCACTTTTCATCCTCGGCTCGCTTCTCCAACATCACCACATTGACCCCCGGGCAATCGAGCCGCTCGTGGAAGGGCTCGGTCTCTACAAACGGGTCGGCGATCGGCAGGGCATGGCGTGGTGTTTGGAGGCACTGGCCGGCCCGGCGGCTGTCGGCGGGCAGCCAGAATTGGCGGCGCAGATGATCGGGGCCGCTGAGGTATTGCGGGAGCAGGTCGGTGTGCCACTCAAGCCCGCGGAGCTCCCCGCCTACCGTCGCCATATGGACGCTGGCCGCCGTGCCTTCTCGAATCCGGAAACGTACCATCAGGCTTGGGCAGCGGGACGAGAGATGCCCCTTAATACGGTGGTTGAGATGGCCGCCGATCTGGTCTCAAACCCAGTCCGAAATCGGGAACCCTCACACAAGTTCGAGCGTGAACCGATTGCAGGCAACAGGGGATAGCGCCGAGCGTAGCTGGAGAAGAGGTGCTCACCACTCGGTGTTCCCGACGTAGATGGTAACGCCGGAATCCAGGTTGTTCCGGCCGGCGGCCAGAATGATCGAGGCAGCAAAATCTTCCGTCGTGGGAAGCCTCCCGGCCTCTTCCCGTCGCTGATTGATGATTCCTGGGCGCATACGATCCAGCAGCTTTGGCGTGATCGTCCCGTCAATGAGGTCACCACTGACGACGACGAGGCGCACTCCCACCCACTCAAGCGCCGGCGACATTTCCCGCAACTTAACCTCGACCGCCTTTTTGCTCGCGGCGACCGGCTCGTACTCCGGCATGACCTCCTTCTCTCCATGGAAGTGCGCGAGGTGGCTTGTCACGAAGACGATAACGCTCCCCGCCCCCATCAGCGGCAGCGCCTCTTTTGCCAGTGCCACCTGGGAATCACGGTTGAGCCTCATCGCGTAGCCCTGATCCACATCCTGCTCAAGCCCTCCACTGGCGTTGAGGACGAGCACATCCAGCTTTCCGAACACTTTTCCAACGTGCTCATACATCGCCTAGACTGAATCCGGATCCGTGATATCGGCCTCGACAACCAGCGCCTCCCGGCCCAGTTCCCGAACCCTCTCCGCGACCTGCTCGGCGCGACGAACCTTGCTCCGATAATTGATAGCGACATCAGCACCACAGCGAGCGGCCATCCGCGCGACCTCAGCACCAAGTCCTCGGGATCCACCCGTTACAAGCAGCTTCTTGCCGGTCAAATCTACATCTGGCTCTCCCGGTGTGGTGTTGATGTGGATGTCGTGAGTCATGGGTGCGTTCCTTTGTTGCATGAAGTACTGCTGCAAGTCGATGTCACGCATCATCGCGAAAAGCGAGTGCCCGGGTATCATCCTGATAGAATCGATGCCGCCGGCGGTCCACAATCTCCCGGGTCTCCAATGCGGATACGCCCTGATGCCGGAGCACATGTTGCATGAACTCAAGCCCCGCCTCGAACTCTGGCTGCACCACGTCGCTGGCGCCGGCGACACGGAGCCCCTGCATCTCCATTGCCCGTCCGGCCCGCACCACAATCTCTAGGTTCGGATTCAACTCCTTCGCAATGCGCGAAGTTCTCAGGGCGACAATCGTGTTCGGGACCGTCACAGCGATGATCCTGGCCTGTTCGACGCCAGCACGGTGCAGCACCGGCTCGGCGGTGCTGTCACCATAGAGGGCCGGTACCCCACGGGATTGGAGATCCTGGACCTCCGCGGGATTCATGTCGATCACGACAGATTGCAGCTGCCGGCGGATCAGGGTCTCAGCGAGGGCTTCCCCGACACGTCCGTAACCGCAGATGATCACATGGTCCTGCATTTCGCCATAGGACGCCTCCCGGTCGACCGAAGCAAGCATATGATCCCGGAGGTACGGTAGCCGCTGGATGACAGGAGAAATAAAGGGGTCGGCCATCAGCAACAAGGGTGAAAGGAGGGTGGACGCCAGCGCAATACCAAGAATCAGGCTGTACTGGTCATCGTCTATGATGGCGTCCGATAGTCCGATACTCGCCAGCACAAAACTGAACTCGCCGATCTGGGCGGTCAGGAGCGCCGCCTTGGTTGCCACGACTGGCCCGACCCCGCTCACGAAGTATCCCACCAGGGATGCAAGGAATTTGCCGGTGACGAGTACCATCACGACCACCCCGATCATCAGAGGGTGGTCGAGGAACAGCTGCGGGTCCAGCAACATCCCGAGCGATACGAAGAATAGCGTCGAGAAGACATCTCGCAAGGGAATGATCTCGGCGAGGACATGGACATCGAATTCCGATTCGGACACGACCAGACCCGCGAGAAAGGCCCCGAGGCATACGAGAGGCCGGCTTCGTGGGACGCGTAGGCCGTGCCCAGGGCAATCACCATGATCGTGAGGAGAAAGAGTTCCCGCGTCCCGGACATCGCTATGAAGTTGAAGACCTTGGGCACCAGACGTGTGCCGACAACGATGACAACGAGCAGGGCAGCGGCCGCCATCAGGAGCGATTTGACTAGCGAAAGGACTATCTCGGTGGTGTCCGACTTCGGGATTGGCAAGAGGGCCAACAGCGGGATGAGACTGAGATCCTGAAGAATCCCGAGACCCAGGGCAGCCCGTGCATGGGGGCTGGTTGCCTCGCCACGGCTCAGCGTGAGCTTGATGACTACGATGGAACTGCATGCGAGAAAGGCCAGGCCGAGGAGAACCGCTGACTTGATGTCCCAACCGAGAGCAATGCCGACGCCAGTACCCAGGAGGACGGTAGCGGGCATCTGGATCGCCCCGGTGATGACCACGATCTTGCGAACCGAGAGCAACTGGGCGAGCGAAAACTCCACACCGAGTGCGAACATCAGGAAGACCACACCGAGGTTAGCCATCAACTCGACGCGTTCTGCGTCCGCCACCAGTCCTGGTGTCTTCGGACCGATGACAATCCCGGCCAGGATGTAACCAACCAGCACGGGCATACCCAGACGACGCGCGATCGATCCGCCGACCAACGCAATACCCAGCGTCATCACCAGGTCAATAATGAGGCCAATGTCTTCCATCGTCTGCGGCCTCCCGACTGGGAAACGAGATTCCGCGCCGTCCGGATATGCTCCCGAGAGCGAACACCGTTGACGCGTGTTGTTCAGGCGTCCTGCAATGAGATCTCTCTGGATTTAGTGTACGCGCAATACATGTTTTTCCTGCGGTTCAGGGAGCATCTCTCAGTTCGGGCACTTGACCTGCATTTCGCCCCAAAGGGTAGTAATGATTTCCGCCGCCGCAGCAACAGGGGCATTCCGATAACCGGTTCCAGCCCAGAGCGCAATGCCGTCTGGATCGCCAGCGGCGGCGCCAGCGGCCCGCAGTGGACGGGTCAACTGATTCACCTCGGGGTACGCCGCCGGGGCAACGTCGTGATAGTCACGCATGAAGCGGTTTACCAGCCCCCTCGCGAACCGACCGGAGAAAGCGCACGTCACCATTGTCTCGGAGAACCGGTCGGATGCAAGCGCATCCTTGTGCAGCGGCGACGCACCCGATTCCGGCGATCGCAACAGCACCGTGCCGATCTGGACCGCCTTTGCCCCTGCCTCCATTGCGGCAACAATGTGTTCCCTGCGGGTGATACCTCCGGCTGCGACCAAAGGCAGATCGCAGACATCGCGAACGTCCCTCAGGAGGACCTCCAATCCTGTTGCTCGTGGCTCCTGCGCGACCTGATGCGTCGCGCGGTGCCCGCCTGCGAGCGGGCCTTGGACGCAGAGGGCGTCAGCGCCACGGGCGTCAGAGAGCGTAGCCTCAGCTGCATCGGTGACCGAGACGACGACACAGCTTCGCGCTCGTTGCAACTGCTCGATTGTGGTGCGATCCGGGCAGCCGAACGTGAACGACACGATGGCTACCGGATCCTCGAGCAGAAGCGCGATCTTCTCCTCCCATCCATCGCGGTCGGAGGGGTCCGGCTCGGGAATCGTGCAGTGATACCGGTCAGCCTCCGGCTGTCATGCACGGCGGTAGGCCTCCACGTCCCTCGCCCTGTCCACGTCCCAGGAAGCGGATCGGGCAGGAACAAAGAGATTGACGCCGAAGGGCGCCGACGTCGCCCCGCGCACACGTGCGATCTCTTCGGCGATCCCGGCAACGGTCTTGTACCCGGCGGCGAGAAACCCGGTGCCACCCGCTTCGGCAGCCGCGACCACCAGTTCCGGAGTCGATGGGCCGCCGGCCCGCGGGGCGGCAAATAGTGGCAATTTAACCCCAAACAGCGACTACAATAGCAGTGGCTACAACACAAGAGCTACAGCTAAAACTGCCAGAAAGGGGGTGCTCCCTAACAACAACCCAATAAATATCTGGGTGGGTTCCGGGAGATAGGAAAAGAA
>JAUJLY010000270.1 GCA_030447145.1 Thermomicrobiales bacterium | reverse complement strand
GCTGATTGCCGGCATCATCCTGCACCACGTCAGCACATCCTCCGCATTGCACCCCTGCACCCATTCCCGAGCAGCATATCCCCGAGAGGCTCGAAGGGCTATGTCGTGCACACCGGGACGGCTCCCGAAGGTATCAGGAGCCGTTGTCGTTGGTTGCATTCGTCTCAGGGCAACGTCACGCGTTCTAGGGTGTGATGCCCGGCTTGGTTAGGTTGCCGGGCCGGTAAGGATCGCATCTGCCGCATCGCCGCAGATGCCGCTGTCCCATGAACAGGCCACTCTCATCCTCGGCCGTACGGAATCGAGACAATGGCTTTCATCGGCTTTCATCCATCCTGTCCACTGGCTCCCGCGTACTCACTCATCTCCCGAGTTGACTGCTGCTCGCCATCTTCTGGATCGCGCTTGTCGTCACTCCACGACTCTAGAAAGGTGGCGCTCATGTCCCTAGCATCCTTGCTGTTGGGAGCGTACAGCCTCATTCGCTCGTAGGTGCCACCGCCGCGCACGTCGAACTTCATCGCCCACTCCCGGCGGTACCCCCGGCCATTGCCTTCTATTAACTCCTGGATATCTGGCCTAAATGTCTTCCCCGGCCCACCGCGATCCTCGGTCGGCGTCCAGATCAACAGCATGTCAGGAGGCGGTGTTTCTCCTTTCTCGAAATACCGTACCCTGACCTCCACGCCGGCCTTTCTCTGGTTGTCCAACTCAAGGCGCACCTCTTGGCTAAGGAGTTCCCGGGGGAAGTAGAACAGCCTCAAGTAGTGCAAGGTGTCTTCGTGCGTTCGTATGCGAATGGCTTTGTTGAAGTCATCCCACTCGCCCTTGGCGGTGTCTCGTGCCCAGGCTGAGGGGTCGTCCAGCCGAACGATGGCGAGGGCGATACTACGACTGGGCAAGGCGTCGATGAGGCGAACCAGATATTTCTCAACGAGAGGATAGACGGTTAGTTCAACCGGCTCCCTAGGCTCGGTTGCCAGCTTGCCGAGTTGGTTCTCTAGACCCTGGACCTCTCTGACCAGCAGGTCCTCCATCATTGTGATGGCCGCACTGCGGTGGAACTGGCCGGGAAGATTCTCGGTGAAGTCCAGATTTTCGGTCAGTTTCCTGCTCACCTGAGCAAGAAGTTTGGCGTCGACGGTGCGGATTTGTTCCGCTATGCCATCCTGCGGGGAGTGCTCGCCGAGCAATTCCGCTATGGTGATTCCTAAACCCTTTGAAATCTTCTGTGTGAAGTCAAGCGAGATGTTGCTGACCTCTCCCCGGGCCACCCTCTTCAGGTAAGACGCACTGATCCCCGTGCTCTTGGCAAGTTCGGTGAACGTTACATTGTGCATTTGCATCAGTCTGCCCAGTCTGCCGTCCTTGAGTTCTGCCACTTCCGCCTGTCGCCTCGTCATGGGTTCCTCCATGCTCGATCGTGTCTTGGGTCCGGATGACCGCCACGATCCATCTCGATGCTCACATTCTACACCAGAACGAGAATAGATGATACTGTTTTGTTCATAAAAGGGTCGGCAAGATCGTGTCCAGGGAGACGTACCCCACCAGTCAGGGACATCGACGAAACGGTATAGAATAGAAGGGCATTGACATACCATATATGCACAGTTATAGTCAGTTATCGGAATAGAAATTCCGTGCGGTGGAGTACCCCGTAGCGTACTCGTACTCGTGAACCGCGGTGCGGTAAGGGGGGCGAAGGCATGAAGCGATCCCCAGCAGCAGACAACTCTATGGAAGTCGCCCGGAACGCCTCAGCACTTCTCCGGCGCGGTCTAATCGCCCTCGTCCTTATGATTACAGCTGGCACAGCCGGAGCAGCGGGTGAAGATATCTGGGCACTGATCAAGCAATTGCTCTAGTGTCTCGGAGATGAGAGAACCGGTGAATGCCGCGAGGTCGCGTGACCTCGCGGCATTCACGCCTCCACGGCCAAGCACACGCCCTTGGTGCATTTCTGGGTAAGGGTAGATGAAGCACAGAGCAGCAGAGGTGCTCTTCCGAGTCCGCGTACTGCCTAGGGACCGGTCTGACCACTGAAAGTGCCTTAGCGTCAGCACTTCGCTGCCCGGAATGGTGATCGGTCTATGTTCGTTTCAGCCCGGGATATCAGCCGATCCAATCCTCGTAGATGGGCTATGTCCGGATCTCCAATTAGTGACACTGACGATCGATTGTTGTCTCACGTCCCGGTACGCAGTACACTCCAAGCGATGGCTGCGGAAAGGGACGCCCGGATGGACCGGGTTAGCTGCGCCATCAGCCAATGGAGGACGACGTGATGAGGCCAACGGTTTCCCCAATCCTAAGGAGACATCATGTCTCGGAAGTTCGCCGACAGACGAACGGAACGCTTTGCTGATGGGGACCGAGTTCCCGCATTTGCAGCCATCGAACGCAAAGCAGAACGACGTCTACAGTTTCTTCTTGCCGCAGAGTCTCTTGGAGACTTGAGGGTGATGCCAGGCTGGCGCCTGGAGCAGCTACGAGGTGACCGTCAGGGACAGTGGTCCATCAGAATCAATGATCAATGGAGGATCTGTTTCGTCTGGGACGATCAGATGTCCCAGCCGTTCGATATCGAGATCGTTGATTACCACTAACTGACCCACACCCAAAAATGGAGAGAGGCAAGCGTATGCCCATGCGCGAACGCAGGCCGATCCATCCGGGGGAGATCCTTGCCGAGGATATTCTCGTTGAACTCAACATGAGCGGGCGCCGGCTTGCCAGTGTGTTGGGCGTGTCCCCGAATCGGATCTCGGAGATCCTGCGTGGCCGCCGTGCGATCACGGCCGATACGGCGCTGAGGTTGTCTCGCTGGCTTGGCACCTCGCCCGATGTGTGGCTGAACCTGCAACAGAGATACGACCTGGAAATGGCGCGGATGGAGGCAGGTGAAGCTATTGAGCGCGATGTTGTTCCTCGAGTTGAAGCAGCCTGACCAGGACACGACAACGGCCCCCGAAGGTATATCAGGAGCCGTTGTCGTCCGGTGCGTTGCGTGTGGGCGATCCTACGGCTTTGCAGGGGTGTCCCGCTCGATGATGTAGCGCCCAAGAGGTATCTCATCGAGCCAGTCGTCGCGGTAGAGCGTCGCAATCTGGCGGTCAGGGGACAAGGCGTACGACCCCGCCTTGCCGGTTCCGTGTTCGAGCGCAGCGGAAGCCACGCGCGCCTGTTTGAGCAGCGCAGCTTCCGCTGCCTTGCGGTGGCCGAATGGCCCGAGGACGCGCGCGGCCTCCTCGCCGTTCGCGCCATGCCACCAAACCCAGTACGTCATCGGAGACTCCTTCCGGGGATCAGAATGGTACGTCGCCGGGGGCGTCCTCGGTGGTCGGCATCCCGGGGTGGACGGGGACGGGTGCCGGAACGGGGTCGGGCCAGTCCTCCCGGTCCCCGGGATCGAGGTCATCCGGGTCGCCGTCGGGGCGCTCGTGCTGGCTCCAGGGGATCGCGTCGGGTCCGTACATCTGGATTGCGACCGTCATCACCTCGTGCATCGTGAACTTCCTCCACCGGGAAAGGGGCGGCCGCGTGACCGCCCCCGCTGATCGGTCAGGCGGCGATGACGGTCTCCCCGCTCCCGTGACAGCGCATGCAGGGGACGTTGGCGTAGGCCCAGGTCCGGGGGCCGGTGCGGGTGGTTCCGGGCACGGTGCCCGCCCCGTCACAGTCCGGACAGGCCGCCGGCGGGCTGGGTTCCGGTGTCCCGTCGATCCACCCGAGGGCCGCCATCAGGGCTGCGTGATGCTTGCACCGTTGGTGGGTCGCGAAGCCCGGGCAATCGCAGCTGTAGCCGGTCAGGTAGTGAAACGTGCCGGGCTTGGATGCCGATGAGGCGAAGTAGCGGCCCGAGCGATCCCGGTAGAGCCGGATGCCGTTCTGCTTCGCCTTGGCGGCGAGGCGGGTCAGCGCGTACCGGTTGTCGACGCTGCCGATCCGAACGTGAGTAACCATGATGCCCTCCTGGGCTTGCCGGTCCGTTGCTGCGGTCCCGGCTCGTTGTGTGGGGTGAGACGCGTTCCCTGTCTCTATGTACTACTATACAACATCAGATAACATCTATCAACGTTTGGTGATGTATAATGGATCAAGGCGTGATATGGCGTCGAGATCGTGGAGGGCCTACATGGAACAACTGTTGACGGTGGAACAAGTCGCCGAACGGCTGCAAGTCAACGAGCAAACGATCCGGCGGTGGCTGCGTGAGGGAGAACTCACCGGCGTCCCGTTCGGTGGCCGCACCGGGTGGCGCGTCAGTGAGGACGATCTCCGCGCGTTCCTTGATCGCCGGCGCATGGCCGAAGGCAGCACAAAAAAAGCGGCCGCGAGAACTAGCCTCGCAGCCGCCTGAACGCGTCTCACCGCAGCAACGGTGAGGGCTTCACGATTGTAGTAGAGATGCTTCAGTAGAGTGTCCTACCCACTCTCTACACTTCGAGGTGCAGGTGCGCGCCGATGCGGAGGTGAGCACGACTGCCTGCCTCCGCGTCCGGCCATGATCGACCACGTCTTCATCAGCGACGGCGGACAACCGATGTTATCCGCAAACACCCCGGTTTCCCGGGTGCCCCAACCTGAGGATCGAAACCCGGACGCCGGTTGGGGTGTCAGAACGCAGGACGACCGGCCCGGGAACCTTCCGGCGATGACGACCGGGATGCCCGGAACGGGAGGCAGGGCCACCCGATGATCGCGAGGTCCACGCTCGGGAATACCTACGAAGGATTG
>JAUJLY010000021.1 GCA_030447145.1 Thermomicrobiales bacterium | reverse complement strand
CTCCAGGAGCATGGTCAACTCCGTTTCAACCTGACCGCGGATGCGAGCCGTGTACCGCAATTCATCGATGAGGCGCTCGTGAAAGAAGAGCGCCCCCGGTTGCTGCGGAACGTAGCCAATCAAGCCGCCGAGATCAGCGGGGTCCCGGTCGGTCACATCCCGCCCGTTGACGATCAACCGACCATTACGGAGCTTCTGAAAGCCGAGTATCGAGCGGAGCAGCGTTGTCTTGCCGCTTCCATTACGCCCCATCAACGCCACGAACTCGCCCTCGCGGACTGTCAGTGAAGCGTTCCTGACGATTGGGTTACCATCCAGGACGCCGAGATCGTCCTGAATCTCCACGATCGGTCGCCCCACGGATGGAGCAGTCTGTTGCGGTGAACGACCTTCCAGCCGCGTGCGCAGGGCGCCAAGTAAGGGATGCCGGCGTGCTTCCTTCGCGGTCAGTGGGAGATCAGGCCACTGCAACAGGCGACTAAGTGCCGACACGGGCGGCAACGCCACTGGGTCGAGCATCCACGCAATTTCTGCAGATGAGCCGTCGACTGTTCTGCCATCATGAAGCAGCCTCACAATGTCCGCATGGGTCAGCACGCGCTCCAGCCGATGCTCCGCCAACACGATCGAGAGTCCCAGGTCTTCATTGAAGCACCCTAGCGCCGTCAGCACCTCCTCGGCGCCGCACGGGTCCGGCTGGCTTGTTGACTCGTCCAGTACCAGGAGCCGCGGATGCGTCGACAACGCGGTGGCAATCGCGACTCGCTGCCGCTCACCGCCGGAGAGCGTCGCGGGTGAGCGGTGGCGAAGATGCACGATGCCGAGCAGGTCAAGCAACTCTTCAACCCGCTTGCGCATGAGTGAGACCGGTACGCCCTGCTGCTCAAGCCCGAACGCAAGCTCGTCCTCGACCCGGTCGGTGAGCATCTGCGTTTCGGGGTCCTGGAAGACAAATCCGACGTCGTTGGCCAGGTCACGTGGAGTCGTCATGCGAGTGTCGCGTGTTCCAATGCGTACAACTCCACCGAACCGACCACCTGTGAAGTGTGGAACCAGTCCGTTGAGGCAGCGCAGGAGCGTCGACTTCCCGGTACCCGATTTGCCAATGAGCAACGCAAAGGCGCCCTCGTCGAGTTCCCAGGAGACGCCTTCGAGAGCGGGATCAGCTGCGCGGGGATACTGGTAGCGGACGTCGCTGAACGTTGCTACAGCCGCCATCAGGAGCCCTCCCCCGCTCCGGGCACGATCAGCGCCGGCACAATCAGGAGAGAGACTGATCAGCATCCCGAGGTCTGTCAAGGGCCATTCGAGATTCGGATAGGGATTAAAAATGGCCGCCTCAGGAACCTGGAAGCGTCGCCACAGGAAGCTCGCCCCTGCCACGATGGCAGCTCCCACCACGATGAGGTCGGTCCGCGACCAGCCGGTCGACCGGTACCGGGTCGGGCGTCCAACCACGGGTCCACTGGTCTTCGTCGCGAGCAACATGAGAACCAGCGACATCATCATCCCAATGCTTCCCGTAATTATCTGACCAACAGCAAGGGCGTAGGACATCAGGGTGGCATTTCCCAGCGCGCCGACCAAAAACCATCGCGCGAATGATGACGATGCGGATTCTGCAACTCTATGGCCAAAGCCGCATGCCTCCAGTTCT
The DNA here is from genome assembly GCA_030447145.1 of Thermomicrobiales bacterium. GTDB lineage: Bacteria > Chloroflexota > Chloroflexia > Thermomicrobiales > UBA6265 > UBA6265. The sequence continues at coordinate 14,139 of JAUJLY010000021.1, read as the reverse complement.
TCCGACATGGCGAGAGCACGCTCAAGCCCTCCGCCAAGCAGGGGAACGACCAGGGGCGGCAGATCCCGCACACCACGAACCCTGTGGCCACGTGATGGCTGGGACTCACGGATCTCCTTGAACGCCTGCGCGGCATTCGGAAGAAATGACCATGCCACTGACCCCGCGACCGCGATCGGCGCGATACGTGGTGGCAGCGAACGCATCAGTTCGGCCCAGACGAGTCCTGCAGCGACGGTAGTGCCAACAAGCACGAGTGTGACAATGGCAACTCCGCTCACGATGCCGTAGGCGACCGCATTGAGGGTAATGGGGCCACCAACCAGCGGAACCAGATCGGGAACCCTGAAGAGCACCTGATTCCCCGCATGCACCGTCAGGGCATTGAAGACAACACCGACGAGCGTGAACACGACCGCAATCCGCAGAATCCATTGCCACCCCTGGCGGGAGCGAAACGACCACACCGCCCGCACGGCGAGCGCGATAATCAGCACCTCAAGTACCACCAGTGGGTTTCTTGCGACCAGAATGGGGACTGTCGCACCGATGCCCCAGGCCAGCCAGGCACGGCTATCCAGCCGGTCGACCGTCATGCCGTTGCTTTCACGTGACGGCGGGATCGCCACACGGCTAACCCGGCCACCAGTCCGATTATCCCAACGGCGACCGCTCGACTGACGGCGCCAGCAGGCACCTGCTCCCCCGTCTCCCTACCCTGCGTCCGCAGGACCGCGGACGGAGCATCGACGGCAGTAAGGAGGGAGAAATCAGCACCGGCGCGTTCAGCAATTTCATCCATTGTCAGCGACGGCAGGGCGGCCTCGGTGCCCGCCCAGCTCCATCCATCGATGTCACCATCCCCTACTCTTGCTCCGCTCGCGCCGAGGGCCAGGAACTCCCAATCACCAGGAGTTGTTTGTCGCAAATATCGCCAAAAGGGTGACTCCGGATCGGAGGTTTGGCACAGCCGCCGCCGGCAGTCATCCACGGGACAGCCGGTATCCTCGATCTGACAGACAGCATCACCCATCCCGCCGAAGCCAACCGTCACGAGATCGAGACCGCTTCTCCGCAAAAGCTCGATCCCGCTGATCTCCTCTTCCGGAAAGGGAACCACTGCATACGAGATCCGTCCGTCACCGTAATCGACCACCAAACCGGCGACGTTCATATCGGCCCCGGAAGCCGAGGGTATCAATACGCTCGCCACGGCAAGGACGCACATCATCAGGAGGGTTGGGTGCATCCAGCGCGATATTGGCGAGTTCTCTGGAGAAAGTAACTTCATAGAGGCGCCTTACGCCGCCTGGAGCCCGTGAATGGCAACTAGCGTGGCGTCGCCCTCGGGCAAGATCGGCAGGACCGCACCCGCCGCCGCAGGAATCGCCTGCACCGTCGAGAAGAGGTTCTCGGCCGGATCAGCAGCCCGGTAGAAGTACGCTCCGGAATCGGTCTGGAAGGTCCCGAGAGCGGCTTCCAGCCCAGCCGTGTCGCCGCCCGTTTCGAGCATCGCCTGCAGCACAAGCGCCGTTGAATTTGAATCCGCTTCCGCACCCGGCGCATAGGCGGCACCATCATCGGTGATGGTGCTTTCCAAAAACTCCAGTGCCGGAGCCATCACCTCGTGCCCAGCATTGCCGATTGCAACCAGCGCCTGAACCACCATCGATGTTGTGTTGCTGTCCGCCATGGCGGGATCGGTCGAACCGTCAAACGACCAGCCACCGTTCTCGGCTTGTGTTGCGGAAAGGGCATCGAGGGCGCTGGCCGGCACTTCCAACCCAGTCACGGCCAACGCCATCATGGCGTAGGCCTGATCATAAAGACCGGTACCATAAACGCCGGTCTCATCGTTCTAGCCGGCCCCGACAATGCTGACCGTGTTAGTCATCCCAAGGTCCCGTGAGTCCTGTCCTGCCGCAAGCAGAGCCAGCGTCAGCTTCGCGGCCTGCCCTACCCCGGTCTACTCGTATACCAAAGCGACATCGCCGCTCTCGAGGTACGCGACGGCATCGGGGATCGAGGTACCAGTATCGACGCCTGCCTGATCCGCCGCGACCAGCGCGGTAATTGCATCCACCGTCGTGCCGGCGTCCGGCTCTCAGGAGAACCCGGCAAAGGCGCCGTCTTCCCTCTGCTGATCGATCAACCATTCTCCAGCGGACTCGACGTCACCCCCTCCCACTGCTGGTGATGCTGACGGCGTGGCCTCCTGGGCACCCGCAGGTATTGCGACCGCAAAAATTAGCCATATCAACGCCATGGACCACATGATCATTCTCTTCATCGCTTGTTCCTGTCCCTCTCAATGCATCGAATACAACAAAAAAGCCCGCTCTTCACGAGCGGGCTAGACAAATCGGGACATCCCCCATTGGGTTCCCGGCAGTATCTCCACGACGAATCACCCGCCGTGACAGACACGTTTGTCCTGCACCCTTGAAATCGCGAAGGGTCTCAGACGCACTCCGAAGCGGTAACCTGGCTTCGATCGATCAGGAATCGATCGTTACAGTTGCGCGACAGCGCCGGATTTACACCGGCTTCCCCTGTATTCAGAACGCGATGAGCTGATTGTCAATGTGCAGGCACCGAGGCACCGTTCCATTGTTCTACTCCAGATGCTCCACATTGAGGACGCAACCCCGGATGGTGGTATAAGACATGGTGTGAACGAGCACATGAGAATGCCGCACCGTTCATCAAAGGGGGAGAAGCGTTCGTGGATCTGGATTACTCGTTGGCCCTGGGTCTCGCCGCCGCGTTAGCCGCTATCCTGGGTAGCATGCTCGGTCTCGGTGGCGGTGTTTTCATCGTGCCGCTCTTTACGCTTTACCTCGGCGTCGATCCCAAGATTGCCGTTGGCGCCAGCGCCATCGCGGTGGTAACCAACTCCGTCGTTGGCTCATCCAATCATCTGCGTAACGGCTTCACCAACATTCGCCTGTCGATGCTGCTCCAGGTTTCCACCGCAATCGGTGCCATCGTAGGTGCAATCATCGCGATCTGGGCCGACGCCTCCCTGCTGAAAGCGTTGCTCGGGGTGATCCTTGTCTACTCCGCCTTCAGCATGATCCGTAGCCGCAAGGCTGCCTACCCCAACGCCGCACCCGGTACACCGGACCCATTGGCGCTGAGAGCTACTTACCCCGACCCGGCTTCCGGAGATGAGGTCCACTATGTCCCGCAGCGCGTAGGCGTCGGCGTCGGTGTCAGTACCGGCGCTGGTGTGCTGTCCGGCATGTTGGGCATTGGCGGCGGCGTAATCCAGGTACCGATGATGAACCTTGTGATGAGGATGCCGGTCAAGGCCGCGGCTGGTACCAGCTCCTTTATGGTCGGTATGACGGCGGTCGCAACAGCAGCGGTCTTCTACAGCAGCGGGAAGATCGATCCCCGGGTCGCGGTACCCGCTATGCTCGGTGTCTTTATCGGGTCAAACCTCGGTTCAACCCTTACCAAGCGGCTGAAGACCGACCGCCTAATACTTGTCTTCTTTGTCATTCTCACGTATCTCGGTGTCTCCATGATCCTCGATGCGTTCGATACCAACCCGTTTGGATAGATTGATGACAGAACATTTTTCTGCCAGTTCGCCGGGCCCGGAATCAAGGCAAGTCACCGCATCCGCTATTAAGGTGCTGACAACCGGATGGCGACTCTCGTTCGCCTTGGTCATCATAGGTCTGGTCATCGCAATCGTGCGCGACGAGCCACTTACCGGGGAGCTGGGAACGTTTGCTCACGTCTTCGACGAATTGATTACAGGCCATTCCAATGGCTTCCTCGGTCTTGGCATCCTGGTCATGATTCTCGCGCCTATCGTCTCCTCGGCGACGATCGCCATCAATTTCTTCCGGATCGGGGATCGCCGGTATGGCCTGATCACGACGGCTGTTTTCGTCATTCTTATGGTCTCGATCACCTTATCGGTCTTCTAAGCCCCCGGTAACCAGGCTCTGCCCACGCTACCTCGTGCGTTTTCACTACCTGAGAGGCTCGTCAAGCGGGCCCGTCGGCCCCCTGCAACCCCTGCTCCGCTCCGTAGAAGAGGACGTTGTCGTGAACGACACCACCGGTCAGTCTATTGTTTTTGTCGTTGCCATGGAGAGTGAACAAGTGCACCTCGAACAGCTGATTCCGGGGTGGCAGCATGATGGAAACACCGCCTGGCCAACCCTGCGAACGCTCTACCGCGATGTGCCACTCGTCCTGGTGCACTCCGGTATCGGGATGGTCGCAGCTGCTGCGGCTACCGAATATGCAATCGCCACCTGGAACCCTCGCTGCCTCCTCAATTTCGGATGCGCCGGTGCTCATACTCGGGAGATCCTGCCCGGGGATGTGGTAATCGGCACCAGCCTCGTCTCACATGGTCGAATGCGCATCTCTCCCGATCAAGGAATTGTACCGATCGATATCCCTTTCACCGTCGCCGGCGAGCCGGAGCCCTGCAATGAGTTGAGGACCTCGCCTCGGCTCGTCGCACTTGCTCAGGAGGCGGCGAGGGAAACTATTCTGGATACATGGCCAGAGGTGCATCGACTTCCTGCCCATCGAGGCGATGGCGCAGTGCGGGTGCACTCGGGTGTCATCGCCTCTGCCGATGTCTGGATGCAGGACCCCGCCTGGCTGGATGCCACTCACGAGCGCACCGGTTCGCTTTGCGAGGACATGGAGGCAGCCGCGATCGCCGAGATCGCGATGCTCCATGACGTGCCGTTCCTGACCATCAAGGACATTTCGAACAACGAGTTCCATGCCACTTCGCCCTTTGAGGGAACCGAGTCAGCGCTACCCCTGAGTGAGGTTGGCAAACGGGCTGCTGTGCTCACTGTCGCCACGATCGACCGCATCATTGCGTCTTCCGATTGATCCCGGCCCCTCATAGGGGATGGTCCAGCAAGGACAATCCCGCGAGACGCTGCAAACCGGTCTAATGAACGATCTCTTGCACCATAAAGGGAAGCACCAAGCGCAAAAACAGGCGAGCAAGATACTCGCCTGTTCGCTATACACATTGTTCTGTGCCTAGTTGGCGTACACCGGGGGCCGGATGACGATCCGCCCCTTCTCCGGGCTGATCTCCAGCACGAATTCGGGATGGTTCGGCACCAACAAGTCGCCAGACGAATCCTGACGCTCCCCGATTACCAGCACGTCGTTCGCGCCGGTCTCGATCAGGTCGGTGACCGTCCCTACCGGTGTCTCGTCCTCCAGGAACGCCTTCAGCCCGATCAGCTGGAAGAGGAAGTACTCCCCCTCCGCCAGCGGCCGGGCATCTGAACCCGCGATCTTCACTGCCAGACCGGAGAGCAGGGCCGCGTCCTCTGGGGCGTGGGTCCCTTCGAGCTTGATCAACGCGCCTTCGTTCATGAAGCGAATCGATTCAAGGACGATCGGCACAGTGCGCTCACCCAGGTACACGGTACGAATGGTGGCAAGATGCTCGGGGTCATCAGTAAGAATCCGAAGCTTCATTTCCCCCTGCACGCCGTGCGGGCCCCCGATCCGCCCTACCGTTAACCGCACTTCGGAAAGTGGCGTGTTCGGTTCGGGACCTGCTGTCTCGATAAGGGCCCGGACAGGAAGCTGACCGCGGCTTCGCCGGTTGGCGGACGGTCGCTTGGGCCGACGCCCCGCAGACACCGACGGGGAGCCGGTTGGCGGCTCCCCGTTCGCTGCGGACCGAGATTGGGATGTATCGTTATTCCTGTCCTTCAATGTCCAGACTCACTCGTATATGGTGTCGGGATCCGGCGATCATGAGAGCCGTCCGGATCGATTTGGCAATACGACCGCCCCGACCGATGAGCTTGCCGAGGTCAGACTCTGGCAGCCGAACCTGGATTTGCACGGATGCACCGCGCTCGATCGCATCAACTGTCACGGAGCCTGGATCGTCCACGAGCTGGTCGATCAGCCAGACGACCAGGGTATGAAGCTGCTCAGCCGGATTGTCTCCAGCATCGGCGGCTTCATCCATCACCTGATCGATGTCATCTTCCGAGATAGCCTCATCGCCATTGTAGGTGTCGTCGAATTCCTCGACGTCCTCCTGCGACACGAACTGGTTCCGCTCGTCGACTGACATTAGGCCGTAGCTTCGGCGGCCGGTTGCTCTGTGGGCTCGGCGCTGGCAGCTGCAATCACGCCTGCTCGCTTAAGCAGGCCCTCGACCGTCTCAGACGGCTTGGCCCCCACGCTCATCCAATACTTAACTCTCTCAGCATCGACCTTAACGGTGGCTGGCTCAGTCAGTGGGTCGTAGTGACCCAAGATCTCAATGAAGCGGCCATCGCGCGGAGAGCTATGCTCGGTGGCAACGATGCGGTAGAACGGACGCTTCTTCGCACCCATACGGCGAAGACGAAGCTTAATCACAGTAACTGACTCCCTGGCGGAGAATGCTCAGGCATCATGCCTAATCAATCATCTCGTTGATTCATACCGGTGCATGTGGACGAGGTCTCCCAATGCGAGCCGAACCTCCAACATGCGACGCGACAAACGCCCTGCGTTGAGAGGCAAGCAGCACTGTTGCTCACCAGAGCTACGATCGGTAGCCCCCGGTCGTATATGACCGACGATCTCAACACGGCCCGGAGTGAGGATACCCATACCGGGGCGCATGCATGCAAGAAGAGACCGCCACAGGCGGCCTTGAAGCCAAAATGTAGCATAACCTGATGAAACAGGTCAAAGCTTCAGATTCTAATGTAGGGATGAATGTGCCCCGCGGATGATGGTCAGGAGCGGGGCGACTTGCCAGTCACCACAGAGGAGTGGGCCTTTTTGTCCTTGCAGCAGACAGCTACAACAGTCCTGGTGAGGTCTTGTGAGAAGCCGAGCTGGCGAGCACGCGTGATCAGCTCGTCCGAATCCTTGCGGTCGATGAGCGCCTCGGCGATCAACTGCGTAGGTCGGAAGACACGCGCTGCGGGGCGCGTTGATACGCTATTCATGTGTCCTGTTCCCTTCAAATTAAGAGGATTGAATACAATGCACGAAACAGGTGTGGTGCCCCTGTTCGTACATGCGGTTTCGTATGATTGTCTTTACGAAACCGACTTGGTCTTGTTTCTATCCTATCAATATAAACGTCATAAGGCAATCCCTGCGGGAGGCCAATATCGGCATCACTGCGGCAGTTTGGTTCCGCAAAGGCACTAAAGCAGGACATTGTTTCCTTGCCTTGGCGGATTACCATGCGCATCCAGGAACCATGGAATGACTATCGAAACCAGTTGATCACGAGCTATACAGCTAATATGAGCGGTTTTTTCTTGCCTACCGCTGCAATAGAGATGACCACTTCCCCACAGACCTTGCAGTCCCCTCAATGAACACGCCGGTGTACACTTGCGGTCTCTCTAAATCTCACGCATGCTGCCCAACGTAACGGACGCTATTGCGATGTCCGGAGCATCTTTTGGCTGGACTTTTACAAAAATTCGGGGGACCCATGGCAGAGCGAACTAATGCGGTTGGCATCGGTATTATTGGTGCGGGTTATATCTCCACAAAGTACCTAGAGAATTGCACGGGCCGCTTTGACAACCTGAAGGTTGTCGGCATTGCCGATCTGATGATGGAAAGGGCAGAGGAGCAGGCGCAAGGCTTTGGCGTTGAGGCCCTCAGCGTAGATCAGCTCCTGGCCCACCCCGATATCGAGATTGTCGTCAATCTCACCATTCCAGCCGCACACGGTCAGGTCGCACTTCAGGTCGTCAATGCGGGCAAGTCCGTCTATAACGAGAAGCCACTGGCAGCGACACGCGAAGAAGCACAGGCGATTCTTGCCCGAGCAGCGGAACAAGGGGTACTGGTCGGCAGTGCCCCGGATACGTTCCTCGGCAGCGGCTTCCAGACTGCTCGCGCGCTGCTGGACAGGGGCGCGATCGGCAGTCCAGTGGCGGTCACCGGAATGCTGCTCCTCAGGGGTCATGAGCGTTGGCATCCCAATCCGGACTTCTACTACCAGCCGGGCGGCGGGCCACTCTTTGACATGGGCCCCTACTACCTTGCCGCCCTGATGTCCCTGCTCGGGCCAGTCGAGAGAGTTGCCGCCACGGCAAGTGCGAGTTACCAGACCCGCACCATCGCAAGCGGCCCCCGTGCGGGTGAAACAGTTCCGGTTGAGACGCCAACTCACGTCATCAGCGTCCTGGACTTCGCCAATGGTGTCCGATGTAGCCTCACGACGACGTTTGACGTGTACGACACCAATCACAGCACCCTTGTCCTTTATGGATCAGAAGGCACCATCAGGCTACCGGACCCGAACACCTTCGGTGGGCCGGTCGAGATACTGCGAGCAGGTTCCGACCAGTGGGAGTCGGTCGATCTACTCGCAGGGTATACCGACAACAGCCGTGGTCTGGGAGTAAGCGATATGGCGCAGGCGCTACGCCATGGGCGCGCACCGCGCGCGTCGGGAGAGTTGGGATATCACATCGTCGATGTCATGCATGCCGCGCTGGAATCGAATGACCAGGAGCGACACATTTCTATCGAGAGCAGCTTCGAACGCCCCGTTGCCCTGGGCGCCGTTCAGGTAGCCGGTGGGCAGGGCTAACATCCCGCCACGTATTCGTCTATGACGGTTTACGCTGTCTCGCAAGAGCGGTGGTATTCCAAAGGCAAGCGGTGGCCAACGTCACCCGGAGGAGTTACACACGATGGCAAAGAAAGCACTCATCTTCTATGGCGGCTGGGCAGGGCATGAGCCCGAGAAGACTTCCGCCCGCTTTGCTCGAGTCCTGAGAGGCCACGGGTATGATGTCGATCTCGAGCAGACGCTCGATGTCTTCACCGATGCGGATCGGACGGCCCAGTACGATCTCATCGTTCCCATGTACACCCAGAGTGAAATTACCAAAGAACAGGAGAAGGGATTGCTCGACGCCGTCAAGGCAGGTGCAGGACTAGCAGGCTGGCACGGCGGCATGGGCGACGCATTTCGGAACGCCACCGAATACCAATTCGCCTGTGGCGGCCAGTGGGTCGCTCACCCTGGCAACATTATCGATTACACCGTCAATATTACCAATCACGACGACCCTATCACCGCCGGATTGAGTGATTTCCAGATGCACTCCGAGCAGTACTTTCTCCACGTTGACCCGTCCAATGAAGTGCTTGTCACGACGACATTCACCGGGGAGCACGCTCCCTGGATCGCTGGCACAGTAATGCCGGTGGTCTGGAAGCGGAAGTACGGCGAGGGGAAGGTGTTCTACTGCTCGCTCGGCCATGTCGATGCGGACTTCGAGGTACCTGAGGCACAGACACTGACCGAACGGGGCCTGATCTGGGCTACACGATAGGCAGCCCCTCCGGCTTTGTCACTTCCCAATGATAGGCTCCTGTTGGCAGGTAAGGACAGCCCTGTAGTAATATTCGCGAAATTCATCGACCGATCGGATAGCTCTGGCAGAAGCTGGGACTTTCCATCCACATGTAACATCCATCTGGAGGAACCGCATGACTGTCGACAAGAGTCGCATTCTTCGCCCGTCCGTCGCTTCGTCCCATCTTTCCCGTCGCAGGATGCTTCAGGGAGCAGCTGCGCTCGGCGTAGCGCCCCCCTTGTCGGACACACCGGCATCGTTGGTGCGCAGGACGCCACGCCGGTAGGAGGTGACCAGGAAGGGACGCTGACTGTTTGGAGTCTCACCGGCGCGGGATTGAATGAGGAACTTCCCCAGACCGCGGCAGCGAGGTTGGCGGAGGCTTACCCGAACGTCGAGATGGATCTTCAGGCTCTGCAAAACGATCCGTTCAAGACGAAGCTCAGAACCTCGATCGGTAGTGATAACCCTCCCGATGTATGGCACTCGTGGGGCGGTGGTGTGCTCGGTGAATATGCCAGGGAAGGTGTGGTTCTCGACCTCACGGAAGCGCTGAACCAGGATGGATGGAAGGACCGTTTCATCCCGGGCCTGCTGGATATCATGAAGGTGGATGACTCCTATTACGGTGTCCCAATTGTCGCCAACACAGTCGTCTTCTGGTACAACACCGAGCTCCTCGGGGATATCTCGGCACCCGCTACCTGGGACGACTTCATCCAGTTGGTGAAGGATGTCAAAGCGGATGGCCTCGTGCCGATTACGCTCGCGAACCAGACGAAGTGGCCCGGGGCCTTCTACCTGAACTATTTGGTGCTGCGGCTTCAGGGTGCCGATTACCTCGACCGGGTCCTGGCAGGGGAAGCGAGCTTCGACGATCCGGCCGTTGTCCGGGCCGGCGAAATGATCCAGGAGCTCGTCGACGCCGGCGCCTTCCCCGAAGGCTTCAATGGACTTGATATCGACACCGGTGGCTCTCGGAAGCTGCTCTACGGAGAGCAAGCTGCAATGGAACTAATGGGGACCTGGCTGCCGGGGACGATCGACTCCGAAATCGACGACTTCTCCACGAAGCTCTCCTTCTTTTCCTTCCCGCAAGTTGAAGGCGGCGAGGGCGACCCTAGCTCCCTCCTCGGCGGTGTCAGCCCTGCGTATGCCGTCTCTCAGCAGACCGAGATTCCGGAAGTGGCGATCCAGTTCCTGCGGGAGATCACGAACGACGAGTCCAGGGACCTCGTGGTTGATGCCGGCCGCCTGGCGGCGCTGAAGGGCGCAACCTATGACACCGAAACGGCCAATCAACTCGCGACCGCGCTTGAAGAAGCAGCGACGGTTCAGCTCTTCTGGGATCAGTTCTTCCCGCCTGCCCTTGGCCAGGCCCAGCTTGATGTATCACAGGGCTTGTTGAGCAAGTCCATCACTCCTCAGGAGGGTGCCGCCCAACTCGAGGAAGCAGCTGCCTCAGTTCGCGAAGGCTAATACTCCGGGAACCGGGCCATGTCAGAAATTTCTGACATGGCCCGGTTCGGACATGAAACCCGATCCGATAGCGTGAGGTGTGGGTATGGCACGCTCAGATATTCAGCCTCAGACACTGGACACGTATGCGAAGCCCGAGCCAGCGACGCTACGTGGCTCGAGCGGGTTCCAGATTCCCCAGTGGCTTGTCGCGATGCTCTTCATCGCGCCCGCTCTTCTTCTGTACGCCGTCTATGTCATCTATCCCATTTTCCAGTCGATCCTCTACAGCCTTCGTGACTGGTCCGGAATTGGGGCCGGTACTTATATTGGTCTGGACAACTACAAGGAAGCGCTGAGCGACGGTATCTTCTGGCGAGCGGTCCGGAACAACATCGTTCTGGTCATCGCCTCTATCGCGATCCAGTTGCCCATCGCCCTCATGCTTGCATTGTTGCTGTCCGCGAAATTTCCCGGATGGCGCATCTTTCGGGCGGTGTTTTTTCTTCCCCTCCTGCTCTCGACGGTGGCCGTTGGACTAGTCTGGATCAACATATACGATCCCGTTTTTGGTTTGCTGAACGGTATCCTTGGAGCCCTTGGTCTCGAGAATCTTCAACAGTCCTGGCTTGGGAATGAATCGACTGCCCTGCCGGCGATTATTGCAGTCGTGTGCTGGCAATACATCCCCTTCTATATGATCCTCTTTATCGCAGGGCTTACGACGATTCCGCTTGATTTGTATGAGGCAGCCAAGATCGACGGAGCTTCAGGGTGGCGCTCTTTCTGGGATATCACCCTCCCCTTGCTCCGGGGGATTATCCGAACCGGTGCCATTCTCGCGCTCATCGGATCGCTGAAATTCTTCGATCTCGTGTGGGTGATGACTGGTGGTGGACCGAACAGGTCCACCGAGTTGATGGCTACCTATATGTATGAGGAAGCGTTCGCCTCATTCCGCATGGGCTACGGGAGCGCAGTAGCTACGCTGCTCTTCATCTTCGCCTTTGTGATCGCGGGCTCCACCCTCATCATCGACCAGCGCCGCTCGAACAGGTAGGAGTTGTCCATGGCCACGCCACTCCCCACTTCGCCCTCTCTTGACCCTGGCAACCCGCCACAGTCGCCGTCGTTCCGCTCCGCATGGCTCTACGGACCGGCGCTCCTGTGGTTACTGGCGGCAGGGCTGCCGTTTGTCTTTGTGGTTCTCTCGTCATTCAAATCGGTCAAGGAGTACATCGCTGACCTCTGGGCAATGCCCGCCTCCTTCCAGTTCTCCAACTACCTTGAGGCTGTGGACGGAGGCATCGGCAGGTTCTTCACCAACAGCCTCATCGTCACCGTTTCATCGGTGGTGCTTACGCTTGTGCTGGCGTCATTGGCAAGCTTCCCTCTTGCCAAGATGAAGTTCCGCCTGAACCGGCCGCTCTTTCTCCTCTTTATCGCCGGCGCCATGATCCCGGTCCATGTCACCCTGATTCCGATCTACACACTTACCAACCGCCTCGGCATATACGACACGCTCCTTGCACTCATTGGGCCATATATTGCCTTCCATCTTCCGCTAGCGGTGCTGATCATCACCGAGTTCATGAGCCATCTGCCCGCCGAGTTAGAGGAAGCAGCAAGGATCGACGGAGCGGGACCCTTTGAGGTCTTCCGGCGCATCATTCTGCCACTGAGCACGCCGGCACTGAGCACGGTGGCAATCTATACGTTCATCTATGCCTGGAACGAGTTTATCTTTGCGCTGGTGCTCCTGTCGTCCCGCTCGAATATGACACTCCCACTGGGGCTCATGCAGTTCTCGGGCGAGTACAGCGTTAACGTCCCCGGGATTATGGCTGCAGTCACGCTGGCCAGTCTCCCGATCATTCTCTTCTACCTCGTTATGCAGGAACGCGTGGTTGCCGGAATGGTTGCGGGCGCCGTCAAGGGATAGATACTTCCGCTGTATCCCGCAATAAAGAGGTGCCTCCAAGGCAACATCGGACATCATGATCGCCGCCCGCGGCCGGTTCGCAGCAGAGGCTTGCGAGCCGCTCTTGCTTGCTGTGGCCTCCAGGTGCCAAAGGCTGTCTCCCAGATGAAGCACCCGACTCGCCTTAAGAGCTGGATGCACTCCAGTTACCTGTGAGGGCCTGTCCTGTCGGACAGGCCCTCACCCACGCATAGGCACATAGATGACCGCTGCCCGGGCATCACACAGAAGAAGTTCCCAGGTCCCGGATCATATTCTGCCTTGTATCCAAGGCGAAGGCTTCCTGCATTCCGGCTCGTGGAACAATTTCAGCCACTACTGAAGGCCGCCAACGAACCGAGACATCAGAAATCGCTTCCTGACGAACAATCGAAGCGGCCTGGGCTGCGGCACCCCGCGCCGCGTGCTCCTCGCCGGACCGCACCGTGACAGGCAGACCGGTTGCATCAGCGACGGACTGCTGCCAGACCGGATGGATGGCACCACCTCCCACCAAGGTGATGCCGGGTGCTTTAATACCCAGTCGCGACAGGGCATTGACGCAGTAGGCCAGACCAGCAACGACGCCATCGAGGGCTGCACGCAGAAGTGCGTCTGGTGTCGCAGTCCCCTCCGTCAGTCCTCCTACCACCCCTGTCGCACGGGGGAGGTTCGGAGTCCGCTCGCCGCTAAGATACGGCAACATGATTAGGCCACCTGCGCCCGGTGACACAGCACCTGCCCTCATAAGCGCCTCGTCCCGCTCCAATCCAAGGAGACGCGCCGTGATATCCACCACGCGGGTGCAATTCAGCATGCACGCCAGGGGCAAGAATCGGCCCGTTGCGTCCGCGAATCCGGCCACCTCCCCGGTTGGATCGGACGTCGGTGTCTCGCTGACAGCGAATGCGGTCCCGCTCGTTCCCAGACTGATGATGATCTCGCCTGGCTTCGCGCCCACCCCCAGTGCCGCCGCCATATTGTCCCCGGTACCCGGCCCGACAGGGATACCGACCGGCAACCCAAGCGCACCGGCCGCGCGATCGGAGAGCACGCCCGCCGGCTCTTCGGGCCCACGCAGGATCGGCAGGTTGATCCTCCCGGCATCATCCTCACCGACCGCAAGCGCCAGGAGATCCCGACGATACTCGCCCTCGCGTGGCGACCACCAGCCGGTACCCGAGGCGTCCCCCCGGTCCGTTGTCAGCTCGCCGGTGAGACGGAAATTCAACCAGTCATGTGGCAAACCGACGGCTGCAGTGCGAGAGACGTCTTCCTTCGCGGTTCGGGAGATATGGGCGAGCTTGGTGATCGTAAATGACGCAACCAGCAAGGACCCGACCTCTGCTGAAAAATCGGCCATCG
>JAUJLY010000269.1 GCA_030447145.1 Thermomicrobiales bacterium | reverse complement strand
GATCCGCCAAGCGTGCCGCTCGAACCGATGATCGAGGCGGTGCATATTCTGAAGCGCCTATTCATGGAGGACGAGGTGACGATCTCCGGGAAGTATTCCTACACCAACTGTCTGTTGATGCCGACGACACCGGTGCAGCAACCGCCTCCGCCAATTCTTATCGGCGGCGGTAGCAATCGCATTCTTTCCGTCGCGGGACAAGAGGCCGACATTGTAGGCCTGACAACCCGGGCACTGCCTGACGGGTCGAAGGATACCCGTGACTTGACGGCCGCCGCGACACGTCGGAAGATCGAGTGGGTGCGTGAGGCGGCGGGCGAGCGGTTTGACGACATCGAACTGACGATCATGGTGAGCAGCGTGGTGCTGACCGACGATCGCAAGGCAGCTGCCGATCGACTTGCTGCTGAACTAAATATCAGCCGCGAGGACGTGCTGGCGTCACCCCAGGTCCTAGTAGGGACCATCGACGAGATGGTGGAGGATCTTCAGCGACGGCGGGAAGAGTTCGGCCTCTCGTACTTTGTTGTCGTTGAGGGCGATATGGAGAAGCTGGCTCCCGTCGTGGCGCGTCTGGCTGGAAAGTAACCGAGTTTAGGCCAGCGCATCCGTTGATCGTGAACGCGTTGCATCGAAGATGGCACCGCTTGTCGGCAAGCTGCCGCATGGTCGCTGCCTGTAGCGTCGATGAAAAATGGGTGTCTACTGGGGCGTCTGATGTAACAAACCGCATAGAGGCAATTGCTCTGCAATTGCCTCTATGCGGTCTTGCCAGCCCTCGCGGAGAACTTTGCTTCCTGTATGGTCTGAGGCACGACCCGGTTTCGCAATTCCTTCGCTACTGTGCGCCCCCCTGGTTAGCTCCGACCTTGTGGTTGGCCAATTGCTCGAAGACTGTGACCAGGGACGAGTGGTCCAGATCTCCATTGCCCCCGGCAGAGAGCGCATCGAAGAGCTGGCTGACTAATGCCGTGGCCGGCATAGGAACGTCATACTCCTTGCCGGTGGCCAGGGCGATACCGAGATCCTTACGGTGCAGATTTACACGGAACCCCGGCGCAAAGTTGTGGTCAATCATCGACGGGCCCCGCATCTCCAGCACCCGGCTCGCTGCCAGCCCGCCATTGAGGACTTCGACGATTTTCTCCGGCGCGACGCCTGCCTTTGAGCCCAGCACGAGCGCTTCACTGACCGCTGCGTAATTCATGGCCACGACGACCTGGTTACACGCCTTCACGGTCTGCCCGGCCCCGGACGCGCCAACGTGCACGATGGTCTTGCCCATCGCCTGGAAGAACGGCATGGCACGGTCGAAGTCGGCTTTCTCACCGCCCACCATGATGCTGAGCGTCCCCGCGATGGCGCCCTTGTCGCCCCCACTCACCGGGGCATCCAGTGCAGACGCCCCGCGGGAGACGAGCGCCTCGTTGACCTGGATCGCCGTCGCGGGTGCGATGGTGCTCATGTCGATGAGCAAACTGCCCTCGTCCATGGCTTCCAGGATTCCGTTTTCGCCAAAGACCACGGCACTGACATCGGGGGAATCGGGCAGCATTGTGATCACAATGCTCGCCTTCTCGGCAACCTCACGGGGACTGCCCGCGGCAGTGATCGCGTCGGACTCGCTGGTCAGCTCGTCGACGGCGCCCCGCGAGCGGTTGTGAACGACGAGTGAGTAGCCGGCCTTGACGAGGTTGCGGGCCATGGGCTTGCCCATGATGCCAAGACCGATAAGTCCTATTTGTTCTGCCATCGGGAGGGGGTCCTTCCTTCTCTCGCGTTTCTGCGCGATGATCGACATCGACGGTTCTTTGTGCTTGCATACTATGCGGCGGTCTTCAATATGGTCAATTGCACATATGGAACATGAGGTCGTGTTGAGCGGGTCAGCTCACTCGTTGGGAGAACGCGAAGATGTCGGAACGGATCCGGGCGGGGGTCGCGGCAGCCAGGATCCTGGATCAGCGGGGCGTCCAGTTCGCCTTCGGAGTGCCAGGAGAAAGCTTTCTCGGCCTGCTTGATGCCCTGTATGAGACGCCGAATATTCAGCTTATCGGCACGCGGCACGAGGGCGGTGCCGCCTTCATGGCGGAGGCTGTCGGCAAGCTGACCGGAATCCCCGCGATCTGCATGGGCACGCGTGGGGTCGGCACCGCCAATCTGACGATTGGCATCCACACTGCTTTCCAGGATTCCACGCCCTTGCTCGCCCTCGTCGGCCAGGTGGAGACGTCGATTCGTCACCGGGAGGCATTGCAGGAGGTCGAACTCGCACCGTTCCTCTCGCATATCACCAAATGGGCCGTCGAAGTGCCCACCGGGGAGCGACTGCCAGATATCGTAAGTGAGGCATTTCGACGCAGCATCAGCGGGCGGCCCGGTCCGGTGGCCCTGGCACTCAGGGGGGATATCCTCGATGAGGAGGTTTCCGCGGAGCTTCCGGCCGCTTCGGACCCGCCGACTGCCGCGCCCGACAGTGACAAGGTGACGTCGGCGCTGGCGCTGCTGGAGCGCGCGGAACGTCCCCTGATCATTGCCGGCGGTGGAGTGCTCCGCAGTCATGCAACCGCGGATCTTGTTGCTTTCGCCGAGGAAACAGGCACCCCGGTCGTCACGGCCTTCCGGCGGCATGATGCCTTCCCGAACGACCATCCTCTCTACCTCGGCTCCCTCTCCATCGGTGCGCCTGCCGCCGCGATCGAGCGTGCCCGCAAAGCTGATGTGGTCCTTGCCATAGGGACGCGGCTCGGCGAGACGACAACGTTCGCCTATACCGTTCCTGGGCCCGGTGCTGTGCTCATCCACGTCGATGTCTCACCCGAGGTCGTGGGGCGAACATTCCCGGCGACGATCGGGATTGCTGCCGATGCTGCCAAAACGATCCAGCTCTTCACGCGTGGAGCCGCGAAACAGCAGTGGCCGGACCGGTCGGCGGCAAACAGGCACGATCGGGAAGTGTTCGAGCGCGAGACAGCGATACCGGCGACATCTTCCGTCCGCGATCTCGTGGACCCCGCCCTGGTGATCGGGGAGTTGCAGAAGCGGCTCCCGGATGATGCGGTGATTACCTGCGATGCCGGCAACTTTTACGGTTGGCTCTCCAGGTACTTTCGCTACAGGCAGCCCGGGACGTTCCTCGGCCCAACATCCGGGGCGATGGGGTATGCCGTGCCGGCGGCGGTGGCCGCTGCCCTGGTGCGAAAGAATCGGGTTCCGACCATCGCAATAGCAGGTGACGGTGGGTTCCTGATGACGGCGAACGAGCTGGCGGTTGCGGCCCAGCATGGGCTCAACGTGAAGTGTGTGGTGTTCAACAACTCGATGTACGGCACGATTCGCCTCCATCAGGAGCGGGCCTATCCAGGTCGGGTTGCTGGCACGAACCTCGCCAGTCCGGATTTCGCTCGCCTCGCGGAAGCGTTCGGGGGTATGGGCGTCCGTATCGAGCAGAACGTGGATATTGCCGACGGGGTTCGACAGGTATTCGAGCATCCCGGCGTCGGGATTCTTGAGGTTGCGGTGGCCGAGGACACTATTGCGGTGGGTCAATCGCTCGAACGGATGCGGGCCGCTGTCCGTCCATAGTCGCAGTGGGTACAAGAGGAGGATATAGATGGAACCAGCCATTGAGACCGTCGTCGACCTATTTCGATCAGTGCATCAGCAGCTTCGAGAGATCGTGCGGGACATGGATAGCGAGCAGCTCAACTGGTCTCCGGCACCCGAAGCAAACTCGGTGGCCGTGATTTTGACGCACACGCTCGCATCGGAGCTCGACACACTCTTGCTGGTGCGGGATCTCACGGGTGAGCGTGATCGCGACGCCGAGTTCCGTACGGTGGCCCCGGGCGCTTCTGATCTGCTTGCGGCTATCGACCGAGCGGACGAGCTCCTCACACACCATGCCGAGAGCATCACCGGGGACGAGCTCATGGCGATCCGGACACGTCCGAACCGGGAGCCGCAGATCGGGCTGCGCTGGCTGATCAACAACTACGGGCATGCTCGCGAGCACCTGGGTCATCTCCAGCTGACCACGCAGATGTATCAGCAGTCAACCAGGGGGTAAGCTGATAAGGGGCTTCGCATACTCATGAGGAGTGCTTCCTGTCGCTGATGGCCTCCGCGAGCGCGGCGATCACGCCGTCGAGCTTGCGGTTCGGGTCCCGTGTCTCTGGTGATTCCTTGCCGATAGGGGTTTCCGCGACGAATCGGTAGACATCGGCAGCACCGTTGAGGATGTCTGGCGTCATGCCCAGACTACCGAAGAATGAACCGATCTCTTCCATCTCTCCGACCCAGCGATAGGCCTTGGGCGGCATAATTGGCATATTTCCTTCAAGCCAGCCAAGGACTTCCCCCATGGTCTCGGTTTGCTCTGCGCGCAATGTTTCCTCAATACCAGCCAACCTGGCCGCAACCAGTAGCTCGGTAGCCAATGCCTGCAGGCCCTTCGTCAGAGCCCCGTAGCACATCTTAAGTGCTGAGGCTTGACCGATGTCGCCCTCCAGGACACGGACATCGAGTCCGCATGACCCCAGTTCGCTGAACCGGGTGGCCGCCGGGCCCGATACATAGAACTTCGTGCCCGGCTTCCTCGGCGGTGGACCAATGATCCCGACGTCAGCAACGGAGCTGCCTGCCTCCGTAATGATGTCGGCGACTGCATGTACCGTGTTTGGTGCGACGGCGTTGCAATCCGCGTAGAGAATCGTGGATCAGGTTGCATGCAGGGCAGTTGCGACGGATTTGGCGACCGACAATGCGGAGGAGGGGACAAGGACACTGATGAAGAGAT
>JAUJLY010000268.1 GCA_030447145.1 Thermomicrobiales bacterium | reverse complement strand
CATGGTTTCCACAGGGGGTAATTGTGTGGAAAATCTCCGCCTGATTTACTTGACGCAAGAGGGGGAGCAGGGGCGGATGGACCGCCAAGGCTCGACCGGACAGGAGACACGGAGATGAGCAGCACAAAGGCGACCACGACCCCGAAGGACGAGACCGAACTCAAGCGGTGCGGATGCGGTTGCACCGGCATCATCAATCCGAAGCGGGAGTTCCTCCCTGGTCACGACATGAAGCGACGGAGTGCACTCTTGGCCCACTGGGACGCGGGGCAGGGCGGCATGGCCGAGGAGTTGGTCGACCGGGGCTGGTACAGCTGGGAGGAGCTTTACGAACGCCGAGACAAGCGTCAGGCAAAGGAGAAAGTCAAGGCCGACCGAGCAAAGGCCCACGAGGCGAAGGCTGAGGCCAACCGCAAGGCAAAGGAGGCGCCTACCAAGACCGCAACCGAGGAGGTCGTGGAGCCGGTCGCCAAGCCGAAGCGGACCCGATTGGTCAAGGCTCGGGGAGCCCAGCCGTTGCAGCCGATCGCCTAGAGCGGAACGGCACGCAGATGCTCAGGAGACCCAGACTGAGCGCCGGGTCTCCTGGACCCTGGAGGGCAGACCAATGATGAACCGCAACACCCCACCAATCGATCCCGAGACCCGGACCGAACTGGCCGAGTGGCTCGACAACGAGAGCGCCAACACCAGCGACGCCGAGTTCGGCATGAAGCTGGCATCCCTCGCGGAGGAGCAGTACATGAAGGTCGAGCGGGACGCAGCCTGGTTCGGCGAGACCGGTTTCGACACGGACCATCCGAGCCAGCGCATCGCGGATATCAGCAGCGCATTCGGTGAAGCAATCTCCGACGCCCTCATCCTGCTCGATGCGCTCTGGTCGAAGGACCTCACGCTCGTCAATGAGGAGTGGCGTATGAGCATGGCAACGCAGCTTGATCGGGAGGCAGCGCAGATCGCTAACCTGCTTCGGAATGCCTCTCACATCGTCCGCACATTGACCTTCGAGGATGTCGGGGAGAACCCGTTCCAGCCGATAGATGATGCGCTGAAGGCGCAGAGAAAGGAGCAAGGTCGATGAACGACGACGCAATGTGCGGCTTCTACAGCGTCCACCCACCGGAGGACGACCACGGAGACCGGGAGCTCGGGGCGGCTATCAAGGCCGCGAGGTCGGGGCTCATCACCCTGTTGGAGAACGGCGAGAACCCGCAATCCGATGAGCGATACCAAGCCCTCGAACAGCGAGTGACCGAGATCAAGCAGCGGCTGGGGGTGGATCGATGACCAGAGCGGCAATCTATCGAAGAATCAGCACCAGTGGGCAGGAGGAGGGCTCCTCCCTTGATGTGCAGCAGCGATCATGTACCGAGTATGCGGAGGACAAGGGTTATAACGTGGTCTCGGACTACAGCGACGTGCACTCCGGCGCGGACCTGTGGTCCCGTCCGGGCATCAACCAACTGCTGGCCGAGGCGGAGGATGGTCGCTTCGACGTGCTGATCTGCTATCACACGGACCGCGTTAGCCGGGAGCCCGAGCACATGAGCTACATCCGGGTGGTGCTCCGTCGGTGTGGCGTGAGTGTTGAGTCGGTCTCGAACCCGCGTACCGACTCCTTCGAGGACCAGCTTATGGCCTCCTTTGAATCCCTCTTCGCGAAGCACGAGCGCGTGCGGATTCAACAGCGGATGGCCACTGGACGCCGAGCACGGGCGAAGGAGCAGGGGAAACTACTGCCCGGAGGGCATCCGCTCTACGGATACCAGTGGGACGATCCCTCGAAATCGGCGAAGACTCGCTACGTCGAGGATGAAGCCATCAGCTGGATCGTGCGCCGTGTCTTCGAGGAAGCGGCTTCCGGCGTTCCTCTCCGGCGAATTGCCATGCGCCTAAACGACGATGGCATGACCACCGCAAGCGGCAAACGGTGGCAGGCGCGACAGATCAGCCGCATGCTAGCGAACCCCGCCTACAAGGGGCAGGTCTACGCTAACCGCTACCGTGTCGAGAAGGACGAGCATACCAGCCGTAAGCGCGAGAGCATCCGTCCTGAATCGGAATGGGTGCTTATCAAGGACGCGGCACCCGCACTAATTGCGGCTGAAACATGGCAACGGGCCAACGATAGGCTGGCACAGAATCGCATCGAGCACAGCCGACCTTACGACAAAGCCGAGGACGCGTTGCTGCGTGCGGGCTTTATTTACTGTGCATACTGCGGAAACCGGATGAACGTCAGCCGCCGAGGACACCAAATCTTCAACAAGTGCAACAGCCGCTATTGGGGAGGAAAGGGTGAATGCAAGGGGTGGTCTGTTAAGGCCGGGCCGGTTGACCAGTTCGTGTGGGGAAGGGTCGAGGGATGGCTAGGCGACCCGGGCGTGCTCTTCCATGAGGCTGAACGGAGCCGGGAGTTGGTCCTGGACTCCGTTCAAGAGGACCTTGGCGCGTTCGACCGTAGCCTAGCGACGCTCGAAAGCGAACAGGACAACCTGGTTCAAGCCCTCACCCAGCTGAGTGGCTCGGCAGCAAACCCGGTGGTGGAGAAGCTCAACGACCTTGCAACCCGGCGCGACGCCTTGGTGACGCAGCGCGAGGAAGCGGTACGTCGCTCAGAGCTGGCTGCGAAGGCGGAGAAGGCGATGGGGGCGTTCTGGGATACGGTTCGGGCCTATGGTGACGAGGTAGGGACGTGGGGCTACGCCGAGAAGCGGGAGTTGCTACATCGGCTCGGTGTCCGGCTGACGGTTGAGAAGCGGGGCCGCGCACAGGGCAAACTCTTACTCGAGGCGAACCCGCCGTGGCCGGAGGGTATCGAGTGGTGGATGGAGCTCTTCAATGACAGCTACCACATCGAGGCGGAGATTGGACCGGGCGGAGACGAGGATGGGGGTGGTGAAGGGGGTGTGACTGTCCTCCCCAGCTCCGACCAGATCTCTGGCAGGCGGCGATCAATCGCAAACAGGACATCGTCACTGATGGACAGGATGGCAACGGGAATGCGTTTGCCGTCGGCGCGACGGGTCTCACTGAGGTCATGGATCGTGACAATGTGAAGAATGACGGCGTTATATCGCTCGTCCAGGTGGTGGCCGGGCGCTACCCAGTCACTGGAACGAGTGTGGATCTCTATCGCGCCAGTTTTGTAACCGTCCGCGCCAAATTCGAGCATCGCGTCCGAGAAATCAGGGCCAAAGCCATGGCTCCAGTGGCCATGAAAAATGATGGAGACAGTTTCGCCGTCCAACGTGGTGACTGAGCGGGTGAGACCGGCGTTCCATGCCGCGGTCATGGCGAATTCCCGCGGGCGCGGCTGCGGTATTGCCCCGGGAGCCAGGGATGAATCCTCCGGTTCGTGCACCCCGAAACATCCTTCACGCGGATCGACGAGTCTTGGCGCCATTGAAGTGCCCTATCTGTGCTTGCATCATAGCAGGCAGGTTCAGTTCTGGAACTGCTCCGGCTCAGGGGGGGCGTCAAGACCTTCGTGCTGTCGCCGCCGGTCACGGAGGTACGCGTCAACGGCCGCCTGTGCCGTACCCAGGGCAAGGGTGGCGCACCGGACGCGGCTCTTCACCGCATCCTCGCCAATCTCCTCGATCATTGTCTCCTTGCCAAGCACCTTCACCTCGTCGAGCGTCATCCCCTCGATAAGCTCCGCGATGATGGAGCCACCGGCCTGGGAGATGGTGCATCCCTCGCCCTCGAAACTTGCTTCGCGAATCCGGTTATCCTCACCAATATCGAGGTAAACCGTGATCAGGTCGCCGCATCCCGGATTGCCACCGCCGAGCTGGACGCTGGCATTCTCCATCCTGTGCTTGTTTCGGGGCTGTTCATAGTGATCGAGAATGATATCGATATAGTCCTGTCGGTCAAGCACTGTTGTCTCTTTCTGGATGATTATCCTGGCTCGTTCCCGACGGCGTTCGGCACCCCAACGAGGCTGCCCCATTCCGTCCACGAGCCGTCGTAGTTCCGGACATCGTCGTAACCAAGGAGGTACTTGAGGACGAACCAGGTGTGGCTGGAGCGCTCGCCGATCCGGCAGTAGGCGATGACCGGCTTGTCTCCCGTTACGCCCTGCTTGCCGTACAGCTCGCGAAGCTCCTCAGCACTCTTGAAGGTGCCGTCCACGTTCGCGGCCGTGCCCCACGGGACGTTGCGCGCACCCTTGATGTGGCCAGCCCGCTGGGCGCCCTCCTGCGGGTACCCAATCGCATGCAGGAGCTCACCGGTATATTCGGGGTTCGAGCGTACATCCACCAGCGGTCCCGCACCGGTCTCCGCGTGCTTGAGGACCTCGTCGCGAAAGGCACGAATCGAGCTGTCCGGATCCCTGGCCGTGTAAAAGGTCGGCTCAATCTTTGGTGTTTCCCTGGTATAGGGACGCTGTTCGGCTTCCCATTTCGTGCGGCCTCCATCCATCACGCGGACGTCGTCGTGACCGAAATACTTGAAGAGCCAGAAGCCATAGGTTGCATACCAGTTGCTCTTGTCGCCATAGAAGACAACCGTCGTGTCTGGTGTAATGCCCCGCTCGCTGCAGAGTCGCTCAAAGCCGGCCCGGTCCACGAAGTCGCGGTTGACCTGCTGCTGCATCTCGGTTTCCCAGTCCAGCTTCACCGCCCCGGGAATGTGACCGATCTCGTAAAGCATGATGTCCTCATCCGATTCAAGGATGCGAACTTTCGGATCATTGGCGTGATTGGCAACCCAATCGGTCGTCACCAGGGCCTCAGGATGCGCATACCCGGTAAATGCGGAGTCGATGTTATGACCGAAGTTCGTGACCATGGAATCTC
>JAUJLY010000267.1 GCA_030447145.1 Thermomicrobiales bacterium | reverse complement strand
TAACTACTCCATGTAATGCACACAAAAGGTGCCTGAAAGGGACACCATAAAAACCCGGGGACGACCCAACGTGGGCCGAACTGCGACCGGATCTTGACGTCTTCGTGTGTGGCATTTTTGGTTACTGCCGGGGACGAGCGATTGTCGCATCGTCTAATGAAAGGCGCACCTTGGCGGAAGCCACACGTCTCGTCACACGTACCCCATGTGTTCGAGAGCGAGTGGCGAACCGTTCGGCCACGTTGCTCTCCGCGGCCCGCTAGCCGCTACCCATTCATCCCACCGGCCATCGGAACAGTTTCGCGCAGCCCATCTGACGAGATCGAACGCGTGAACACGCGTGTCGTCAGAGCCGTGCATGCACAAAAGGGAATTGCACGGCGGATCGGGCCCGAATCTGCCTGGAGCTCGGAAAATGCTGATCTGGCGAGGCGTTCGTGGTGCTGTGTGTTTCCCTCGCATGGGAGACCAGCCTGAAGAATCTCAGGAGGAACACGTCAGGGGTAAACCCTTGGTGACAGGAGCAAGTATACCACATCATCGCTATCCAAAGGGAAGTGAGTGGGGTCAGCCGGGACGGCAGCCCCGTGGATGCGCCGCAGGCGAGCATCGGGTGGAGCCGCAGGACCCATGTGAAGGGAGCGCCACCGCGTTTCGCCCCCAGGGGAGCTCACCCGGGCGAGCCCTTGCTGCCCTCCCGCCCCGGCGACGTGCCCAAGGCGATCATGATCGTGATCATCGTGTAGGCCAGGTGGTGATCAGGTTGGGTGGGTGGTGGCCGGCGGCACGTCGGACAGAGTCGAAGAGCGCTTTTCCCTCCTCCTACATTGTGCACTCAAACTCCCCTACTTGTGTATACGCATCGGGGAGAGGAAAATGGGCCACACCAGCGACGTGACCGGGCAGCAAGCCGGAGGTCGAGGAACGGATGCATGCGGAGGAATTCCTGCCGGACTTGCCGAGGGGAGGACAGATCGCCGTATCCGAGATCATGAAGGAAGCCAAGGTCCGGAGCATCCACGCGATCAAGGTCCTCCCCTGTAGGTAGGGGCCACCCATGCTACTGTCCAACTTCTCCTGGGCGCGTGCGGGATTCGATTCGATATAGATGCGGGCTTGTTCGAGTTCCCGATCGTTCCGCAAAATTTGATTATGAAACCCGCGCTGCCATAACATCCGGTCGTATGGGGATAGTTGTCCTGCTTGACGCCCCGGATATATTCGATCTTCGCCGAAGATTAAGGATTGGACAATTTGCGTACGGCGCGCGTCTTCGGCACTGATACTCTGGTCAGTCCCCAGGAACACAATCGCGTGCACATGATCCGGCATGACAACGATGGGGTCTAATGCGGCGCCAGGATACCGTTTGAGGTTCTTCTGCCACACCCAAGCAACCATCTCTCCCGCAAAACTGAGGCCCACCTCGCCACCCTCGATGACGCCGAAGCGCGGCTCCATGTATTGCGCGCCCATCGTCACGTCGTGGACGGATGAGTGACTTTAGAAATTAATCCTCTGGAAACACCCAGTGTTCGCCCTTAATGCAGCGGCGCCGCCAACTGCATGAAGCGCTCAAACGCCTGGTCGTACCCCAGCGAAGATCTCGGCTCGAACGTTGACAGTCGCACCGAGGACTCCACCGCTCTGCGGCCGGCCTGGACGTCGGTAAGCAGACCGGTCGCAAGGGCCTGCACCATGATGTTACCGAGGGCTGTCGCCTCCGCTGGTCCCGCCACCACCCTGCGCCCGGATACATCTGCTGTGAGCTGGCACAACAGTCGGTTTTGGCTTCCGCCGCCGATAATACGAACAGTGTCTATATGACGGTCCGTTAGCTGCTCCAGCGCTTCCAACGCCCATCGGTAGCGAAGTGCAAGGCTATCGATGCAACAGCGTGTAATCTCGGCCACAGTCGTCGGCTGAGGTTGCCCCGTACGTCGGCAGAAGTCGTTGATCGCAGCTGGCATGTCAGGCGGATGCAGGAAGTCTGGCGCATCAGGATTGATCAGGCTCCTCATGGGGGAGGCTTCCGACGCCAATGCTTCCAGGTTCATCCACGTGAGCGCCTTCCCCTCTTGATCCCATGCGCGCCGGCACTCCTGCAGAAGCCAGAGGCCGGCAACGTTGGTGAGAAAGCGGAAGGTGCCCGCGACGCCTCCCTCGTTCGTGAAGTTGAGAAGCCGTGCCTGCTCAGTGAGGATTGGCTCTTGCACCTCGATCCCCACCAGGCTCCAGGTACCGCTGCTGATGTAGGCACTTCGATCATTCAGCCCCGGAATTGCTGCCACAGCGCTTGCCGTGTCATGGGTGGCAACAGCCACCACGGGGACGGTGCTTCCGGTGGGTAAGCCAACCGTGGCCCGCACCTGCGGCAACAGATCTCCCAGGATGGTCCCAGGTTGAATCACGGGAGGGAGGATCGCCGTGGGCACGCCAAGCTCATCCAGGAGTTCGACGGCCCACCGCTTGTCGGCGGCGGCGAGGAACTGGGTAGTGGTGGCGTTCGTGTATTCTGCCGCGATGTGTCCCGTCATCCAATAGTGGAAGAGATCGGGCATGAGGAGGAACGAGTGCGCCTGGTCGAGCTGAGCCGCGCCGCGCATCCTCATGCTGGCAAGCTGGTAGAGCGTGTTCAGGGACAAGCGCTGGATTCCAGTGCGCTCGTACAGTCGCTGGGGGGGGATGATCTTGTCCACCTCTTCGGGCACGCCATCGGTGCGACTATCACGGTAGTGATACGGGTTGCCGATCAGCTGGCCCTCTCGATCGAGGAGGCCAAAGTCGACGGCCCATGTGTCGATGCCAATGCCCGCTAGGGGCTCGTGGTATTCAGCGGCGTGTTGGCGTATCCCTCGCTGCATCTCCTCCCACAGGCGTAGCACGTCCCAGTAGATGTGTCCGAGCACCTGCACTGGACCGTTCGCGAAACGGTGGAGTTCTCGGAGATGGATTTGGGGCCCGTTCGGGCTGCTTGTCCACCGGCCAAGCATTACGCGGCCGCTGGCGGCGCCCAGGTCGATGGCAATGAAGTTGGCATCGGAGGGCACTTGGGTAGCGTTGGACATGGAACTGAACCCCGGCACTGATTGCGAGTGATCCACCAGGGACGAGCAGGCTCTCAAGCGTTAGCGCAGGAACGCCTCGTGGAGTCCGCCATCCACTGTGATGATGTGACCCGTGGTCTGCCGGAGGCGGTCCGTGAGGAGCAGGAACACGGCTTCGGCCTGGTCGGCAGGGACAATGGGTCGCTTCAGCAGGGTGCGATTGGCGTAGAACTGCGCCAGCCGCTGCCTGAGCACGTCGGTTGGTTCATCTTCTGAGAAGTCGATTTCGTACTTGGTCAGCGAGGCGATCACCCTGTCGCGCGGGAACATCGCGCTGCCCTCGACGACCGTAGCAGGGGCGACGCCGTTCACTCTCACCAGTGGGGCGAGCTCGACCGCCAGCTCCCGGATGAGGTGGTTGGCCGCTGCCTTGCTCGTGTCGTACGCCGTACTTCCCTTCTTGGCGACCACGGCGTTCACCGAGGTTGTTATCACCATGTTGGCGGGAAGTTCCTGCTCATTGAACACACGGGCCGCTTCGTCGGCCACGAGGTAAAGCCCAGTGACGTTGACGCTGAAGGTCAGCGCCCACTTGTCATCGGGTATGCGCCCGGTGGTGTCGGGAGACACGAACAAACCTGCAGTGACCGCGACCGCATCCAGGCCACCGTACGCCAGTGCCACCTGTCGCAACAGCGTCCCAATGCTTTCACGCCTGGTGATGTCCACCTGGAGGCCGATAGCGGGGCCAGAACTGGAAATGCCGCTGCCCCCCACGCCGATGCCGACACCATGCTCATCCGTAATGCACTTGGCCGTGCCTTGGGCAGCGTCTGCATTGAGGTCCGCGCAGACGACGTGCGCGCCTTCCTTCGCGACCCGGAGCGCGACCTCGCGGCCGATGCCGCTGCCCGCGCCTATGACGGCAACAATCTTGCGCGCGAGCTCCTTTTCGGCAGGCATGCGCCGGAGCTTTGCCTCTTCGAGCAACCAGTACTCGATGTCGAAAGCCTCCTGCGGCGGCAGTGCGGTGTACTGGTCAATCGCTTCGGCCCCGCGCATGACCTCGATCGCGCAGCTGTAGAACTCGGCCGTCACGCGGGACTCACTCTTATCCTTGCCCCAGGCAATCATTCCCAGGCCCGGAATGAGAATCACCGTGGGGTTCGGGTCGCGCATGGCGGGAGAGTTGGGATGCCTGTGCTCGGTGTAGTAGGTGGCGTAATCCTGACGGTAGTGCTCGAGACCCGCCGCGAGGACCCGCTTGAGGGCATCGATGTCGCCCCGCTCTGGATTCCAGTCCACATACAGTGGCCTGATCTTGGTGCGCAGGAAATGGTCGGGGCAGGAGGTGCCTAGCTCAGCCAGGCGCGGCGCATCATAGCTGTTGACAAAGCAGAAGGTGGCAGCGTCCTCGTGAATGGTGCCGACGACGCGACGATCCTGGCTCACCCGACCCCGGAGCCAAGGCAGGATCTGGGCGAATACGCGACCTCTGGCATCGTCGTCGAGCATCGGGTACTTTTGCCCGCCGAAGGTCTTCTCGCCCTTGTCATGCTGTTCAATGAAGCGGCCGGCTCGCTCAATCAGGTCGAGAGTCAGCTCGTAGCATGACTTGTCATCGTCCGCCCAGTTGATGAGACCATGACTTCCCAGGATCACGCCCTTGGCATCAGGGTGTTCGCGCACGACCTCCTCTAGGTTGAGACCCAAATCGAAACCCGGACGCTGCCACGGCGTCCATACCACTTCATCACCGTAG
>JAUJLY010000266.1 GCA_030447145.1 Thermomicrobiales bacterium | reverse complement strand
GCAGGCGATTCAGCTCGCCGAGCCACTCGCGAAACTCTTGGTGATCCATGACCGCCTGCGCAACCTCGTCCTTGTCGACCCCATGGAACCGCCCATTACGCGTGAAAGCCGCGAGCAACGCTCGCTTGTCGGACTCCGGAAGATCGGCGGCGCCGTTCGCGGTCGCGCTGGGCGGGTGATTGTCGAACGAGACATCCGTCAGCTCGATCGTGAACGCTCGGTCCAGCACCTTCGGGCTGAAGGCGTGAGTCGTCTCATCCATGTTGACGGTGCCCATGATATAGAGGTTCGGCGGCAGGAAGATCTCGCGCGGTGGCATCTCGTCATCGAGGGTATCGGGGTAGGTCGTGCGCAACGGTTCCCGCGTGAACCCGGCGTCCTCACCGCTCGGTTGCCTGCCCGACTCGATCACGCTCAGGAGATCGGCGAAGTAGTACTCGACATGGGCCAGGTTCATCTCGTCGAGGATCACGAACCAGGCGAGCCCGTCCTTCGCCCGGTAACTTTCGGCGGCCCGGAGGATGAAGCGGAGGAAGTCGGTCCACTCGTACGTCTGCGTGAGCGGGTTGAAATACCCCAGCAGGCTCGTGCTGTCCCGCCAGTCCGGCCGCACCGAGAGGAAAAGGTGATTCGATCCCGGCTTCATGGGGAAGCCGTCACCATCCCTCGTTGGCGGTTGACGAAAAAAGTCTATTGCTATGATCCGACCGGTGTTCTCGTCGATCTCCGGAGACCCGTAGAAGCGCCCGTTCTTGGGAATAGCCGCTATAGCATCGACCAACTCGCCTCTAATAAACAGCTGCACCATCCGCTGCCCGCCAAGCCACTGGACCCAAAGTGTCGCTTCCGACTGTTTATCGTTCATCCGGGCGCGAACGGGCCATGTTGCCTTTTCTTCCGGGAATGTGAATTCACCGATCTGTTTGGCAGGAAGTGTGACACGGTGATGCTTCGGGAAGGTGGGCATTCGCTTGAGCCGCAGCACCCCGGACGCTTCTACATCGTCGGGCATAGCTGTCGGTCTCGGCATCATGTCGACGAAGCCCTGAGCGATCTTAGACTTACCAGTCCCGCTGGTCCCGCTCAGGACCACGAACCCCTTGGTCTGCAACGCCGTATAGAACGTCGCGAGTTGCGCATCGGTGTACTGCAGTCCGGGAGCCGCGAAATGTGCTCGGATATAGGGCAGCGGCTGAACCGACGATCCTCCTGCCCAAGCGGATGGATCGATTTCCTCTGGATTCGTACTCGATGTCGCTCCAATTGCAGCCACGAAATCCAGAAAAGTCAGTTCGACAGGGGCTTCCTTTTTCAAGCGCTTTTGCAGCTCTTGAGGCACTTCCCGTAACGAACGGTTCAGCATCCCATGCCACTCGACTGGCCTTTGATGCACAGGAAGGTTGGGTACTTCAGCATATCGATACTCCCCTGTTATCGAACCCCACCCCACAATCGAATTTCTGAGCTCTACAGCGACCATGTCACCAAGTTGAACGACGTGACGCATCTTCCAGCACAGTTCTGCGGCTTGAGGCCCTATACCTCCAAACTTGCGAATAGCGTTTTGAAACTCAGTTTGCTCTGATGGGAGTTCATCCAAATCGACTTCCGTTTTCGACCAGTTTGTGATTCCAATCATCGAGGCTCGCACTACGTCACCCCACTTGCCTTGGAATGACGCTCCGCCAAACTTCCAATACCTTCGACCTCTCAAATGTTCGAGGACCGATGTGGCGCCATTGGACGACCCGTGCAACTCTCGAAGCTCCGGCAAATATCCCGGTTCCGGGATGGTGATTCCAGCAACACGCTCAATCTGTTGTCTGGCTTCCTCCTGATGCCACTTCCACCTCTGGTTGATCTTCCAATACTTGGCAGTATGTTTGATCGCAGCAGTGTGCGCATCGGCGAACAATGCAAGCCCTACCGCAGTGGATCGAAGCGGTAAGTCTACGATCGAGAACGATGGATTCGAAGGAAACTCATCTGTGGTGCGGAACTTTTCAAACGTCTCCATCTGGTCAGGCGTTAGTGTGTCTCGATCCACGAGAAACCGTGCCGAACCGTTCTTGCCACCGGCTACAAAATTAGTGTTTCCCATATTGACTATTGGAAGTTCAAAATATATCTTGGTGGACCAAACTTTCGAGTTGAGGTCGTGTGCAATCTGAATCGAACGGGCGATCTGTTCGACCATGATCCGGTTCCAGCCAGTTTCCGGGTCGATGGCTGGGCGGTCGTCCCGTTCGACCACGTCTTCGCTTGGTGCGGTGTTCATCACGTCATCGGCCATGACAACTCCTCGCTTCCCTCTGCGGACTTCATGATCGTCGGTCGTAGCGAGATGGCGCCAACGCCGACTAGATCGCCCGTGATCACGTCATCGATTGTGAGACCGGTTTTCGCCCCGTCGATGCTCCAGAAGCCTGCTTCGCTCCCCGGATAGAGCACGATCGCGGCGGTCACACCAGCGATGGCGTCGCGGTAGGTATGCATCTTCTGGAGGTCGGCGTCCTTGGCCTTCGCGGAGATGGCAGGGTTGTCGTCATGCCCGGACGCGACGAGGTCGTGCAGGTTGTCCAAACGGAACTTGGCGTCCATGATGACCAGGCGGCCGTCCGCCCGCTCCCAGACGTAATCGGGGCGGAGCCTGATCGCCGAGTAGACCCCCATGCCGGGTGAAAACGTTCGGTTGTAGTTCAACGCACCGATGTTCCCGAAGCGCGCCTGCTGGCCACGGGTCGGAGCGCCGAAGTCATCCGTCGAGACGGAGATGACCGGTGCGATGCCGGTGTGACTCGTCACCCTGTTGATCAGCTCGAACCAAACCCAGAGCTCGTAGAGCTCCGCGACATTCCGCAGGTCCATCGCGTGCTGGAGATGCTCGAAGATCGGCTGGCTGGCGCGCTGGAAGGTGTTCCAGAGCTGCGCCAGCTCCCGGTACCCATCCCGCCGTTGCAGCACCCGGGATTGCGCGGGATAGACCTGCATGTGCGGCAGCAATGCCAGGCGGCTGTCGGTGGTCAGCATCTTCAGGTGCTCGCCCGCCCTGTCGAAGGGCATCCGGTCCCCATCCTCGACCGTGGCTTTGGTGAACCACGTGGAGCGCAGCAGGTGATCGAGCGCCAGCGACATCCCTCGCGCCGCCATCAGCACGAACCGGTTCTCCGCCGTGTCGTGCGTCTCCTGCGGCAGGCGCTGGAACACGCGATCGGGACGCAGCCGCTCGATCACCGGTGCATGGCTGGAGATCGCCTCGGTCCCGGCTGTACCCCGGCCCGTGGTCAGCAACCGGACGATCGACTCCCGTTCCAGCGTCCGCACCTCGTGGAGCCGCACCATCACTCCGTCGTCGGTCAGTCGCTGGTGCGGCCGCCCGAGGACTGCCTGCAACGCCCGGATCAAATCGGCGGAATAGCGACGGAAGAAGTGGTACGTAAAGAGCAGGTTCGGCGGCCGGTGCGATTCGCGGACCCTTCGCTCCGTCATTGCGATCGTCTGGAATGGCAACGATGACTGGCGTGCGAAGATGTCGGTGAGGATCGCCGTCAGGAAATCGACCGATTGCGCCGGATGCGAGAACTTGCGCGCCAGCACTTCGATGGGGAAAGGCGGCGCAAGCGGACGCGATCCGGCGTACGGGGTGATGGATGTCAGCCCAAGCTGGTTCTCGAACTGAACAACGAACCGGTGCTCGAACGCTGGAGACACCCAGACGGACCCGACCTTGAGCCGATCAGCGCCCTTGAACGTCAGCCGGTACTCGGTCCATTCGAAGACGCAGCACCGTGCGGGCGCGAGCGCCGCTTCCAGACCGATAGGCACGTCGAAGAGATCCGCCGCCCGATCGGACAAGATCGAAAGCGCCTCGCCGGGTACATGGAAGGTCGATGCAATGTGGGGGCCGTCCATGACGCCATTATGTCGCTGGACATCATGCCCGGCAAGCGCCGGTTTCGCGACCAGCGGGATCCTCGAAGGGCCGCCCGCCTGCCGTGGCATATTGCCGGGCGGTGCGTGGGTTCGCCCGGGTGCCAGGGCGGCAGGCATGCGGTGAACCGGATTACGGGCGATCACAGGGATCGACCCTACGGGATGGCATGAAGCTTCGTAGGTGTAGACCTGCGTGCCTGGCCAAGGTGATCCGACTTGATCTATCCAGCCTGCCGGCATGAAGGCGATCACATGGATCACCAGGGAACCCGGGCCGTGCCGGGACGCACTTATAAGAGTGGCAGGTTCACGGGCTGGCACAAGCCCCAGCGGAATGAACTATCGCCGGAGGGATGATCCGCAAAAGCCCCGGATCAGACCCCGTAGCGGTCCGTCTGCTCGTCCAGGTCGAGAGGAAGATCATCGTCCTCGCGCTCGACACCGGCGGGGCGGAATGCATCCGGATCGGCGGCCTTCCAGTCGGCCAGCACATGGTCTTCCTCCTCGGGGATCACCGGCTCGTCCGGCTGTGCATCGGGCACGACCGGCAGCTCGTCGGTCGTTCGCGGTTCATCGTGTTCGTGCATGTGCATGGGTGCTCCTTTCGCATCAGGCGGCGTAAAAGGGTTCTCCCAGGATGGGGGCATCCTTGGCCAACGGTTCGGTCAGGTCAGCCGAACGCCACGACCAGGATCAGGACGATCGCGATGGCAGCCACCGCCGCTATCGCGATCGTCCGCATCGGAAGGGTACCGGACTGGTGATGACTCGACTCCGGATCGCCGCCAATGAGCCCACCCTGGGCACGATAGTCGGCGAAGGAGATCATCTCCTGGCGACGCTCGCGCTCGCGCTCGAAAGTGACAATCCTGTTTGCCAGCTCCCCGGCAT
>JAUJLY010000265.1 GCA_030447145.1 Thermomicrobiales bacterium | reverse complement strand
TTGTTATTGGATTTATCGGTTCTGGAAAAACAACATTTGCTAGAAAACTTGAAAAACAAACAGGAGCCGTCAGATTCACCAAAGATGAATGGACGGTACGACTGTTTGGCAACACTCCTCCTAAGGACAGGTTCGAAGAATATGATAATAAGATGGCT
Source organism: Thermomicrobiales bacterium (assembly GCA_030447145.1). Taxonomy (GTDB): domain Bacteria; phylum Chloroflexota; class Chloroflexia; order Thermomicrobiales; family UBA6265; genus UBA6265. The sequence continues at coordinate 4,675 of JAUJLY010000265.1, read as the reverse complement.
TCCCTTGCAAGAGATATGGCACTTGAATGCTTGAAAGCAGGGATAAGTGTTATTATTGATGAAGGGTTTTGGGTGAAGGAGCAACGGGATGAAATCAGGGAAAGAGTAAGAAGCGTCGATGCCATTCCGAAAGTGTATTATCTTAAAGTGCCTCTTGAACTCATGAAAGCAAGAACGATAAGCAGAACAGAGGACCCACCTGTTGATTCTTTTACCATCGATGAGGAATCGTTCAATCATTATTGGCAATTTTTTCAACCTCCTGACAAGGATGAAGAATGTACGTTAATAGAGGCCTCGATGAGGGAGTGACCGATTTTCGCCGCGACCTCATGGAAGAGCCCTCCGGCAACCATGAGCCCGATGACGATGGGGATCTGCACGACACGCGGGCGTTTCGATGGTTCAGGGTGGATCACTGGCGGCTCCTTTGACCGCCGACGTCTCGGGTTCCGTTGTGGTCATAAAGGAAGATTTCTTCCTGCCTTAGTCCTTGGGACGGGTTAGGTGGCAGCCGTCTGCCTGATCCGTCCATCAGACCGCTGTCTCGTAATGCTCGACGCGCTCCGGTTTCCTGGTGAGGTACCGGTCGTCCTCAGCTAGCAGGGGGCGATCTCCGGGTCGCCGCGAAGGAGTTGCGGAAGGTGGCCTCACGATGGCTATCCTTTTCCCCACGTTCCGCTACGCGATATGGGCGCCAGGCTTTTCTGCCGTCTCCCGGTAGTTCCGGAGGTGGGCTTTCTCGATACACGCGATGTTCACCCCGGTATCTTCCGGGTGAACGGCACCGCGCCAGATCCGTGCGATCATCATCAGCTCCTCAGGGGTTCTACCTGGATGACGCGGATTGTGCGCGCCTGCGATAGGACCGCGCTTTCATCTTGCTCCCGCATCTCGCCATGGTGCACCAGACGCCCGAGCGATTTCGCGATGCATCGTAGAAGGCCCATCGGCATGCGTCGTTGCGGCAGACCTTCAGCCGCTGCCAGGTGCCCTCGATCGATGACGCGTAGATGATCTGCAGCAGGCGGCCCAACACGGCATCGAGACCCGCTCCCGCCGGTGGGAGCCTCAGTCCATAGTCCTCGGCAAAGACCGGTGTGAGCAACACGGTCCCGAGCGCGTCGTTCAGACGCGAGACGGTTCCCTCGGGCACGTCATCCCCGCCATGGGGGAGAAGGAGGTCGCGTATGCCCTCACGCACCTCGATCGCCCGCAACCGATCTCCCTCCGACGGCACGTAACCTGGACTCGCCAGGCCGTGACCGGCAATCCATGTCGCGAGCCCGGACACCGTGGCGAAATCTTCCCGGTCCTCTTCCAGGTCAACCGAGTTGAGGAAGGATTGCACGATCGAGAGATCTCCCGGCGTTGCCGTGCGACTTTGTGATTCCTGTACCTGTGCCATAAAGTAACCACCAAAAAGACTTGACAGGTAACGGCATGTTCGTTACCCTGTGAATGATACATCGTCACCATCATTGGGATTTAGGCGGTGACATCAGGAAAAGAGGCAGCGCCATGGTTAACCCGTCTTCGTTTGGCAGAATGCAGAGAACCGGCATCGAATTGGCCGTTGGTGTCCTGCGGCATCCGGGTGACGCAATCGGAGCCGCGATCGACCGGGTTGGCGCCCTCACCTACGATAGCCGCGAAAGCCTGCGCTCGGAGGAGCAGCAGCTCGCAGGGCGTGGCGTGAGCTGGGCGGACGCAGCGGATGATGTCGAGCTTGCACGGGAGTTGGCGGCCGCCCGGCGCTCCCGCAACAACTAGGGGAAGGACCTTGCTCCCCGGCCCGCCGATGTGAATCTTCCTGCGATTGGGCAGGATGTTGGCGCTGGAGCCTGCTGACAACCAGTCGAGCATGTCGCAGAAGTGGGCCGGGACGTTGTTCGTCTTCCACACCAGCAAGATCGTTCTCTTGACGATCGCAGGCGTCGCCGTACGACCTTCTGGTTCGCGTGTGTGGGGCCTAAAGTACCTGCCAGAAAGGGTTCACCGGGTAATGGGCGGATCGGTACCTCGTGAATAGAAAACTGTCGCCACTGTGTCCCGTTGGGTGGTGACTGTACGAAAAGGGAGAGTCAGCCATGGCCGATCAGTCCTCACCCGGCAAAGCGCAAACACTGCTCATTGCAACGGTAATCCTTACGCCGAGGACAATCATGTCGACTGCTGGCCCCCGCATGTGAGGGCCTGGAGTGGTAGTGCGATGAGCCGCGACGCAGCTTTTGTTTCGCCTCAAGCGCATATACCTGCCTCATGCACGCTCCCCGCGATCCGGAGGGGATTCCGGGTCACGTTGTCCTTCGACGTGGGCGCGTTGGCGTGTGGCGCCACCTTTGGGGCGCTTGCTACGTCCGGCGACATGAGTGCCATAGCGTCGTTGCCGATGTCGATCTTCGTCTACTCCGGAACGGCGCAGATGCTTGCACTGGACCTGATAGATAGCAATGCGGGCGTGCTGGTGATTTGGGGCGGAACACTGCTCGTGAGCCTGCGCTATGTGCTGCTCGGATTCACCATGCGCGGCTGGTTCCCGGGATGGCCACGTCGGCTGGTCTTCTCGGCCCTCTACCTGAATGCGGACCAGAGCTGGGCGTTGATGCTCGGTGAGAGGGATTCAGGTCGTCAGGATACGGGCTTCTTTCTCGGCAGCAACCTGGCTCTCTTCATCGGGTGGACGGGTGGCACGGCGATTGGGGCGCTGGCAGGGAATCACCTTGGAGGCCCGACCGCGTGGTGCCTGCACTTCGCGGCGTCGGCTGCATTCATCGGCATCCTCGCGGGGATGCACCGGGGCCGCATTGATGTGCTGCCATGGCTGACCTCGGTAGCCGTCGCGATCGGCACGGAGCGTTTCATCGGTGGCCACTGGCATGTGATTGCTGGGGTTGTCGCTGGTATCGCCGTCGGAATGTTGCAGAGAAACGCTGCGTGATGGACAGGCTACTTCTGATCACGATGCTGGGCATGGTGATCATTCTCTATGTGACCCGTATTAGTGGCTACGCGCTGGTCAGAAAGATGCCGGCATCACCGGCGCTGGAGCGAGTACTCGACCAATTGCCGGGCGTTACGCTTGTTGCCCTTGTGGCGCCAGCGGTGGCCCAGGAAGGCGTTGCCGGGCTTCTCGCCGCTGTGGTCGTCTGGCTGGTTGTTATTCGCACGAACAACATCGTGCTGTCGATGATGACTGGCGTCGGCATTATCGCGCTGCTCAGGTGACCGTACATGAGGCGGGAAGATGTTGTTGCCAGCAACGTCAGGCATCCTAGGCATTACGATCCGGCCTCTCCTGCGTTCTACTGCATCCGGAAGCCGGGTTTTTCTGAAGATGAATCGAGGGTGCACTGACGCGCCAGTCGCTCCCGCACGTGGCTTGTATACTGCGCATATCATCTTCATGCCGATTTAAGTAGTGCATGCGGTATGCGACTGAATCATTCTCCTTCATGCGTGCTGCAGATAATGCTACCTGAAAGAGGCTGCCTTACCATGATCGGTCGCAAGGGGCTCGTGGCGGTTCTGCCGCTCCTGGTCGTCCTGATGCTTGTGAGCGGCTCTGTGGTCCCCCAGGCAGCGTCATCGGCTGCGGTCGATGAGTTCTACGATCCTCCCCCTGATATCCAGGATCGCCATCCTGGAGAGATCATTCGCGTTGAGGAGATGCGATCAGCGTTTTCCAGCACGCGAATGTGGCGAATGCTCTATGTCTCCACGCATTCCGGGGGCGGGAATATTGCTGTCTCGGGTCTGCTAGTTGCTCCTGTCGCACCGGCCCCGGAAGGCGGATATCCACTGGTCGCGGTTGGTCATGGGTCGGTCGGGATCGGGCAAGAATGTGCGCCTTCGGTTGATCCCTACCGGCCCTCGGGGAGTGGCCCCAGCAGCTACGACCTGTTTGTGGCGCCGCTGGTGAATGCCGGTTACGTCGTGGTGATGAGCGACTATCAGGGCCTGGGCGCAGCGGGCCCTTCGTCATATTTGCTGGGAGAGCTGGAAGGACGGAACGTTCTCGACTCTGCACGAGCGGCCTTTGCCTTTCCAAAGATCATGCTTCAACCCGATCTCCTGATCTGGGGGCAGTCCCAGGGTGGCCATGCCGCTCTTTTTGCCGGGCAACTGGCACCGACCTATGCGCCGGAACTCTCGGTGCTTGGCGTCGTCGCGGAGGCTCCCGCCGCCAATCTCGAGGCAATGTTTACCCAACTGATCGAAACCAACGCCCGGGGCGGTACTGTGTCGATGCCACTGATGACGGTTGCGGCGTGGGCGCAGGAGTATCCGGAGATCCACATTGACGCGCTGCTGACTGCCCGTGGCAAGGATCTACTGCACAACGTTGTCGAAGACGCCTGCCTGGTACCTGCGTTTCTGGCGACGCTGTTTGATCGGCCGTCGGGTTTGATCCGGCCACGTGCCCTGGATCGCATCAGCACTATTGTAGGGGCCAACACGCCCCAATTCGGGCCGTACGCGATGCCGATCCTCATCGGCCAGGGCGAAGCTGATGATGCCGTGCCTGTGGAGACGACAAGGAGTTTCGTTGATGGCATGTGCAGGGCCGGCACCAACGTCACATATCGGTCCTACGACGGTATTGGGCACGTCGAGGTCATCGATGCCGCTCATGCCGATGTGCTCTCGTGGATGGAGCAGGTGCGCAACGGGA